>NZ_DATHFX010000151.1:0-2080 GCF_035317885.1 Pinirhizobacter sp. | reverse complement strand
GTCGCGGTCTTTAGTGCAATCGAGGGCTAAAGCTTCACCCCGGTGCGCCGATAAGCCCTCCAACAGAAGCCCGGGTGCCGCCCGGGATACACGGATTCCCATGGCCTCGCGCAAGTCCTTAGCCCCGATCGCCCTCGATGCGGACCTGCGCCTGCCACAGGCGCAGGCTTTGCGCGAGCGTCTGCTCAAGGCGCTGGCTGCCCGAAGCCCCGTGATGCTCGATGGCGGCGACGTGGTCCAGGTGGATACGGCGGCCTTGCAGGTGCTGTGCGCCTTTACGCGCGATGCCGGCGGCCAGGGCCTGTCCGTGGGCTGGGGCGGGGTAAGCCAGGTCCTGCGTGACGGCGCCGCGATGCTTGGGCTGGACAAGACGATGAACTTGCCGGCGGCCTGATGCCGGCTTTGACGAGGTAAAAGATGGCTAGGATTCTTGCGGTAGACGATTCAGCTTCGATGCGCAGCATGGTGGCCTTCACCCTGCGTGGCGCCGGCCACGACGTGGAAGAAGCCGAAAACGGACAATTGGCCGTGGATGCGGCCAAAGGCCGCAAGTTCGACCTGGTACTGGCCGACGTCAACATGCCGGTGATGGATGGCATCGCCATGGTGCGGGAACTGCGCTGCCTTGCCGAGTACAAGGGCGTTCCGATCCTGATGCTCACCACCGAGTCGCATCCTGAGCGCAAGCAGGAAGGCAAGGCTGCCGGGGCCACCGGCTGGCTGGTCAAGCCGTTCGACCCTGACCAGCTGCTGGCCACCGTCGGCCGCGTGCTGGGCTGATCCTCATGGCAAAGGTGGATCTGGCCCAGTTCCATCGGGCATTTTTCGACGAGAGCAATGAAGGCCTCGCGGCCATGGAAGCCGCGTTGCTGGCACTCGATGCCGGTTCCGATGACGGGGAACTGATCCACACGATCTTCCGCGCCGCCCATTCGATCAAGGGCGGCGCTGCCACGTTCGGCTTTGCCGACGTGGCCGCCTTCACCCACGTGGCAGAGTCGCTGCTCGAGGAAGTTCGCTCCGGCCGCCGGGCGATCGATGCCGCCGCGGTGGAGTTGCTGCTGCGCTCGGTGGACGTGGTGCGCGTGATGCTGGAGCGCTCATCTGCCGGTATGCCTGCCGCCGACGCCGAGAGCGAAGCACTGCGGTCCGCCCTCGCCGCCATGGTCGGGGGCGCCGTTGCCGCCACCGCCGGCCCGGCCAAGGCGGCCGCCGCCGGCGTGGCAGGCTGGGATATCGCATTCCGCCCCTTCGATTACCTGCTCAAGACCGGCAACGAGCCGCTTCGCATGTTCCGCGAACTGGCAGCCTTGGGGAGCCTGGAAATCGTCGCCAGCCTCGATGCCCTGCCGGCGCTCGCCGCGATGGATGCCGAATCGGCATACGTATCGTGGCAGCTCACCCTGCACGGGGATATTCCCCGCGCCAAAGTCGATGCGGTATTCGACTGGGTCGATGGCGATTGCGAGCTTACCGTCGCCGAGCGTAAGAGCGCATCGCCGGCCGTGCCCCCCGTGGCGCAGCCGACCTCTGCGGCCGGAACGTCCGACGCACCGCGCGCCGTGCGCGAAGTGGCTGCCAATCCCGATGCCCAGTCCATCCGCGTGGGCACGGAAAAGATCGACCTCTTGATCAACATGGTCGGCGAACTGGTGATCACCCAGTCGATGCTCAGCCAGTTTGCCGACGGCGTGGATGCATCGGGGCTCGAGCAGTTCCGCGCGGGCCTTGCCATGCTGGCGCGCAACACGCGTGAACTGCAGGAGAGCGTGATGGGCATCCGCATGCTGCCCATCAGCCATGTCTTCAATCGTTTCCCGCGACTGGCCCGCGACCTGTCGCAGAAGCTGGACAAGAAAGTAAGCCTGGACATCCGCGGCGAAACAACGGAACTGGACAAGAGCGTGCTGGAGAAGATCGGCGATCCGTTGGTGCACCTGGTGCGCAATGCGATCGACCATGGACTTGAATCCACCGCGCGCCGCCGCGAGGCGGGCAAGAACGAAACCGGCACGTTGCGCCTGGAGGCCTTCCACCGCGGTGGTTCGATCGTGGTGGAAGTGGCCGACGATGGCGCGGG
>NZ_DATHFX010000150.1:0-2227 GCF_035317885.1 Pinirhizobacter sp. | reverse complement strand
ACTTGGTTCAGGATGGCGCCGATGGCCGTGGCGCGACCGAGGGAAACACTACCCGTAGGCTGGTTCAGGGTGACGTGGAAGGCTTTGTCCGGACCCGCCGTGGTGGTGCCATGGACATTCACGTTGAACGCCGCGGTGGTCCCACCGGCGGCGATGGTAAGCGTGGTGTCCAGTGCGTCGTAATCGCCGGCGGCGATCGTGGCTGTGTCGTCACTGGTGGCGACGTGCACCGTGACATCGCCATCGACTGGCTTGCTCAAGGTGACGGTGAACGGCATCGGCACATCGCCGGCACCGGCCACGCTCACCGACGAATCGGCGATGCTCAGCGACGGACCCTGCGCCACGCAAAGGCTTGTTGCATTGTGCGGCGCGGTGGGTGCCACCTTGACGAAATCGGCGCTGTTGTCGCCGCTCTGCTGCGGGATGCCCGCCCCTGAGGTGACCCGGCCGTAGCCCTGGTCGGCATTGGTGGTGCCCAGCGTCACCAGCGGCGTACCCGCCTTATAGGCGGAGCCGGTGGAAAGGCCGACCTGGTCGGTGATGTTGCCGGCAGCGTCGAGCAGGGCCAGGCCACCATCGTCGGTGACGCCCGTGCTGTAGGTGAGGTCCCCGGGCACGCTGCCCGAATAGCCGCTGGCGGCCTTGTTGGTCAGCAGCAGGTAGCAACCCGGCCCAATCGACGTGCCCGCGGGCAACGTCAGGCGCGTGCCGGTGGTGCCACTGACGTTGGACGCATTGAATTTGTATCCGGAGACATCTACCGCGGCGCTGCCGCTGTTGTAGAGCTCGACGAATTCATCGTTGCCGCCCGATGGCCCCCGCACGCGGAACTGATTGACCACAACATCGGCGGCCTGCACCGACAGACACCCGATAAGGCCGGCCAGCACGATCAGGCCGCGCGGCTTCGCATACTTGCGCATCGTTTTTTTCCCCAGGCAACGGATTCCCCGCGGGCAAGTCTGCCGCATCAAATCGTCACTTTTCGTGACAGCCGTCCCTAGGGCACCGAATGCGCCCGCAACTGGTTCACCAGCTGGCGGTGATCCTCGTCGATCTTGCCCAGCCGGGCCTTGCGAGCCGCCTCGTTCACCCATTGGGCCGTCATCGCACGCCGCCGTTCGAGGGTGTATTCGATGTCGGCGAAGGGCAGCAGCGCATCGTTGCCGACGGGGGCGAAGCCGCTGATATCGTGGATCAGCTTCAGGTTGGCGGTTTCGCGCGCGCCATCCTTGCCCTTGCCGTAAGTGGTGATGAATTCGGCAATGCGCTGGCGCAAGGCGGCGGGCAGGTCGCGGCGTACCACGATCACGGCGTGCGGCACCAGGGTCGACCGCCACAGTTCGCGGAGCCTGGCCGCTTGCTCCGGGAAGTGCTGGGCGAAGCGTTCGAGGTCGGCGGTATTGTTGGTGCCCACGTCCACCTCGCCATTGGCTACCGCCAGCGCGTTGTTCTGATGGTTGTCGATGTGCACGTTGGCGAAGAAGGTGTCCGAATCCAGTCCGCGGCCGGCGAAGAGCTGCGTCTCCGGTACCAGGTAACCGGAGACCGACAACGCTTCCCCGCGGGCGTAACGCCAGTGGCCGGGCCGGGCGTAGAGGTCGTTGAGCGTGTGCAGGGGAGAGTCGTTGCGCACCAGCAGCACGGCGTAATAACCCTTCGAACCGTCGCCGCGGGTGAGCTGCGCCACCACCTGCATGCTCTGGTGTGTCACGGCGCCGAGCGCCAGGCGGCCGGAGAGGAAAGCGATGTCCACCCGCTGCTCGCCGATCGCCTCGGAGATGCCCTCGTAGGTGCTCACCGAGATGCTTCGCACCGGCCGTTGCAGGTAACGGCCGAGGTCGTCGAGCATCGGCCTCCACGACTCCAGCGACTCCGATGGTCCGCCGATGGGAAGGATGCCGAAGGTCAAAGGCACGGCGTTGCCTGGCGGCGGTTCGCTCTGGCGCGCCGATACGGTGAGGCTCAACGCGAGCCAGACGATGAGTACCCCTGCCAGCCGACGCATGAGCGTGCTACCACCCTTGTCGAAGAGATCTAGAGCCCGCTAACCCTTCGCGAGGCTACCACGGCCTCGACGCGATTTCGCACCGAGAGGGCGCGGAAAATGGCTGCCAGGTGGATCTTCACCGTGCCCTCGCTTATCCCCAGGTCGCGGGCGATCACCTTGTTCGGTTTGCCCAGGGCAAGCAGTCGCAATACGTCGATCTGGCGGTCGGTGAGC
>NZ_DATHFX010000149.1:0-4305 GCF_035317885.1 Pinirhizobacter sp. | reverse complement strand
TCGTAGCGTGGGTTGTCCTGCATCATGCGGGGCTCGCCCAGCATGTGCATCAGGCACACCGGCACGCGCAACTCCGCAGCGGCATCCAACGCCCCTTCGCGGCGCAGGGCGTAGACATCGTTGATCATGCCCGCACCCGCGGCCACCGCAGCGCGCATGACTTCGGGCTTGGAGGTATCCACCGAAATGGGTAGCCGCGTGGCTGCCACCAGGCCCTCGATCACCGGGATCACCCGTGCCAGTTCTTCCTCGACGGAAATATCCGCCGCGCCCGGACGCGTGGACTCACCGCCCACGTCGAGCATGTCGGCGCCCTCTTCCGCCAGCCGCACGCCATGCGCCACGGCCGATGCGGTATCGGCATGGGCGCCGCCGTCGGAGAACGAATCGGGTGTGACATTGACGATACCCACCACGCGCGCGCGATCAAGCACCAGCGCGCGCCCGTTGCAGTCCAGCGTGGTGGCGAACATGGCGTCGATCATTGGCTTGGGCCCTTGCCACCGAGCTCGCCCATGAAGCTACGGTAGTAGCGCAGTTCATCGATGGAATCGCGGATGTCAGACAGCGCGGTGTGCGCGGAATCCTTGGCAAGACCCTTGGCCACTGAAGGCGCCCAGCGGCGCGCCAGTTCCTTCAAGGTGGAAACATCCAGGTTGCGGTAGTGGAAGAAGCGCTCCAGCCGTGGCATCTGCCGGTGCATGAAACGGCGGTCCTGGCAGATGGAGTTCCCGCACATCGGCGACTTGCCGCTGGGCACCCAGTCGCGCAAGAAGGCGAGCGTGGCTTCCTCGGCCACCGCATGGGTGGCCTGGGAAGCCACGACCTGGTCCCACAGGCCCGAACGCGTGTGTTGGTTGCGGTTCCACGTATCCATGGCCTGCAGGCGCCATTCCTCGTGGGCTATGGCGTAGACCGGCCCCTCGGCCAGGATGTTGAGCTCACGATCGGTGACGATGGTGGCGATCTCGAGGATGGAGTCCTCGTCGGTATCGAGCCCGGTCATTTCCAGGTCGATCCAGATCAGATTGTCTTCGTGGGCCTGGGCCATGGTGTCTCCTAGTCTGGCGGGAAGTCTAGGGACCGCGGGGCGGCTTGGAAAGCCAAAGGGCCGTGCGATGATGTGAAGATGGCCGACCCGACCTTCTTCTGGCACGACTACGAGACCTTCGGCGCCGATCCCCGCCGCGACCGCCCCTCGCAGTTCGCCGGGATCCGTACCACGATGGAACTGGAGCCGCTTGGCGAGCCGGTGATGTTCTTCGGCAAGCCCCCGCGCGACTCCCCGCCGCACCCGGTGGCCTGCCTGATCACCGGCATCGCGCCGCAGGATGCCGAGCGTGACGGCGTCGCCGAGGCCGAATTCGCAGCCCTCGTGCACGAGCAGCTGGCTTCGCCCGGAACCTGTGGCGTGGGCTACAACTCGCTGCGCTTCGACGATGAGTTCACCCGCAACCTGCTGTACCGGAATTTCTTCGAGCCCTATGGCCGCGAATGGGAGAACGGCAATTCCCGCTGGGACCTGATCGACCTGGTGCGCATGTGCCATGCGCTCCGGCCCGAAGGCATCCAGTGGCCGCGCCGCGAGGATGGCAGCGTGAGTTTCCGCCTGGAAGACCTCTCCCGCGCCAACTCACTGAAGCAGGAGCGCGCCCACGATGCGCTATCGGACGTCGAGGCGTTGATCGGCCTGGCACGGCTGATACGCGAAAAACAGCCGCGGTTGTGGGACTGGTACCTGGGCCTGCGGCGCAAGGCGCGGGTGCAGGACCTCCTGGATGTGGTCCGCATGACGCCGGTGGTGCATGTGTCCTCGCGCTACCCGGCGTCGAGGCATTGCCTGGCTGTCGTGGCGCCCCTGGCCATGCATCCCACCCGCAACGGCGAGACGATCGTCTTTGACCTCAACGACGACCCCACGCCGCTGTTCGAGCTGGACGAAGACGCCATCGCCGAGCGGATGTTCACCGCGCGGGCCGATCTTCCCGAGGGCATCGAGCGCGTGGCGCTGCGCACGGTGCGCGCCAACCGTTCACCCGCGTTGGCACCGCTGTCGGTACTTACCGGGCCAGATATCGAACGCCTTGGGTTGCAGATGGACGCAGCCCACGCCAACCTGGAACGACTGCGCGCCCACGCCGGCCTTGCGGAGAAACTGCGCCGTATCTTTGCCAGCGCCGCCAACCTGCCACCGGCGACCGATCCGGAACTTGCGATCTACGATGGCTTCCTGCCCGACGCCGACAAACGCCTGCTGGGCCAGGTGCGCGCCACGCCGCCCGAGATGCTGGGTAGCGCGGGCTTCACTTTTCGCGACCCGCGTTATGCGGAGCTGCTGTTCCGCTATCGCGCTCGCAACTGGCTACACACACTTGACCTGGCCGAACATGAGCGCTGGGAAGCCTTCCGCCAGGCTCGGCTGCACAACGAAGGCGAGCTGACCACCCTGACCCTGGCGCAGTACCGCGCGGAAATCGCCGCGCAGCGCCTGCGCCCGGAACTTTCCCCCGACCAACACGCCCTGCTCGATCGCCTCGAGGCCTGGGCCGACGAGCTTGCCTGATGCCACGCGCCTATTTCAGCCCCGCCACTTTCCGCTTCTTCAAGGCCATTGGCCGCAACAACAGCCGCGATTGGTTCCACGCGCACAAGGACGATTACGAAAATCACGTGCGCGGTCCATACCTGGACCTGATCACCGACCTTGCCGCGCCGCTGGCGAAGATAAGCACGCATTACCGCGCCGATCCGCGCAAGGTGGGCGGTTCGTTGTTCCGCATGCATCGCGACACGCGCTTCGCCGGCGACAAGACGCCCTACAAGACCTGGGCCGGTGCGCGCTTCTTCCACGAGCGGCGCCATGAGATCCAGGCACCGGCGTTCTACATGCATCTTCAGCCCGGCGAATGCTTCGCCGGCGGCGGCATGTGGCACCCGGAGCCGGATGTCCTGAAGAGGATCCGTACATTCCTGGACGACAATCCCAAGGCATGGATCGCGGCCACGCGCAGCAAGGTCTTCGCCTCCCGCTTCGAGTTCTGGGGCGAAAGCCTGTCGCGGCCACCGCGAGGCTTTCCCGCCGACCACGCGCTGATCGACGACCTTCGGCGGAAGAATTTCGCTGCCGGTGAGAATTTCAGCGAGGACCTGGCGTGCTCGGCCGAGCTGCTGCCCTACCTCGTGGACAACTTCAAGAAAGTGGCGCCCATGGTGGATTACCTGTGCGCCGCCCAGGAGCTGGAGTTCTAATCCTCGTACAGTTCCAGTGGCAGGCCGTCGGGGTCGGCGAAGAAGGTGAAACGGCGGCCGGTGTATTCATCCACGCGGATGGGCTCGCAGGTAACGCCGCGCTCGGCGAGCACCGCTACCACCGGGTCGATGTCGGGCACGGCGAAGGCCAGGTGACGCAGGCCACGGGCCTCGGGACGGGATACGCGCGCAGGTGCATCCGGGAAGGAAAACAGCTCGATCTGCACACCGGGCGATACTTCCAGATCCAGCTTCCACGAATCGCGTTCGGCACGGTAGGCCTCGGCGATGACACGCAGGCCCAGCACGCGGGTATAGAAATCCTTCGAGCGTTCGTAGTTGCCCGCGATGATCGCCACGTGATGGATGGCTTGAAGAAGCGGCGTGTTCATCGGCCGAGCCGGCGCCGCATGGCCATCAGGTACACGCCGCACAGCATGCCGATCACCGCCACCCCGCCCACATAGTGCGCCGGAGCCAGGCCGCCCACCGACTTGGCCATGTAACCCACCAGCGGTGGCGTCACCGCGGCCAGGATGGCATAGGCCACGTTGTACGACAGCGAGATACCCGAGAACCGCACGTTGGGCGGGAACGCCAACACCAGTACCGATGGCACGATGCCGGAAATGCCGGCGAAGAACCCCGCCAGGGTGTACAGCGCCAGGAAATGCGCGCCGCCCGTGGTGAGGTCGAAGTACAACGCATAGGTGGCCGCACCCAGGCAGACCGATCCGAGCAGCATGGCAAGGCCGCGCCCGACGGCATCCACCAGCAGGCCGCCGCCAATGCAACCGAAGGTCAATCCCAGCGCCGCCAGGCTTGCACCGGTGAAGGCCAGAGGCGCCGGCACCTTGAAGGCTGTTTGCACGATGGTCGGGGTAAGAAGGATCACTACCACGATCGCCGCAGTAAGCACCCAAGTCACCAGCATCGACAGCGCCACACCGGGAAGGTAACGCTTGAGCACGGCCTTGACCGGCAGCTCGGGGCTCAGTTCGCGGCGTTCGCGCATGCGCATGAACACAGGCGTTTCGCTAAGCCAGCGCCGCAGGT
>NZ_DATHFX010000148.1:0-7905 GCF_035317885.1 Pinirhizobacter sp. | reverse complement strand
AACTGGACGACGCCCTGCGCCAGCTGGAGGCGCTGGATCCGCGGCAGGCACAGATCGTGGAGATGCGCTTCTTCGTCGGCCTACGCGAAGAGGAGATCGGCGCCGTGCTTGCCATCTCGCCACGTACCGTGCAGCGCGAATGGCGCATCGCCCGCGCCTGGCTGCGGCGGGAACTGTCCGCCGCCTAGGGGGCGTTGGCGTACTGGGTGAGCAGGTCGACCGTGCCCTCGCGCATGTCGCGCATGCTGGCATTGAGCGTGGCAGGGTCCATGGCGACCAGCGGGTCCATGTAGCGGTGGCGGATGGCCTGGGCCTGGGCCGTCTGGTGGAGCCTTTCCAGGATCTCGAACAGACGCGTGGCGCTTTCCAGGGTGTTCGCGTCCATGGTTCCCAGTACGCGCTGCCGGTTGGCCAGGGCTTCGGCATGGACGTCGCGGGCGGCGGCGAGCTGGCCGGCCTGGGTATGGATGCGGGCGATCAGGTCAAGGGTACCGAAGGTGATCGGATGGTCCACGCCCAGGGTACGCCGCTGGGCGGCCAGCGCCGTGGTGGCCAGGTCCAGTGCCTGGGCATATTTTCCCTCGTGCGAGAGAAATCCCGCGAGGCTCGCCTGGGCGAACAGGGTGTCCGGATGGTCAGGCCCCAGCACGCGTCGGCGCGCCTCCAGGATCGACCGTTGCAAGGTGGTCGCGCCGGCCCAGTCATCGGTGCGGGTGAGTAGCCGCACCATGGTCGTCATCGATTCCAGCGTGTCCGGCTGGTCGTCGCCCTGCGCCTGGCGCCGTACCCGGATGATGTGCTCGAGCAATGGCCGGGCTTCGTCGAACTGCTCAAGGCGCACCAGGTTGGCGGCGACCAGGTCTTCGTCGCGAAGCGTGGCGGGGTGGTCGAAGCCAAAGCGGCGTTCATGCGCGGCGGCCACGGTGCGCGCCAGCGCCAATGAGCGTTCGTACTCGTTGCGATAATTCAGTAGCGACGCCAGGGTGGCCTGGGCATCGAGGGTATCGGGGTGGTCGGGGCCCAGGGCACGCAGGGACACCGCGGCCAGCGGCTCGATGACGGCTTGGGCTTCATCGCGGCGTCCCAGCCGGATCAAGGTCGCCACGCGCTCGCGCCGAAGCTGCATCAGGCCCGGATCCGATGCCGGAAGCCGGGACGACAGGCGCGCATCAAGGGCCTCCTGCGCAGCGAGCGCAGGGATCAGCTCGCCGCTATCGGCCATGGCGCGGGCGCGGCCCGCTTCGGCGGCGGTGCGCAACGGGTCATCGGGCCCAAGCGCCTGCGCTTGTGCCAGGGCTGCCTCGAAGATGGCGCGTGACTGGCCGAACTGACCGGACAGGTCCAGCGCCCGGGCCAGGTCCACCCGCGCCGACAGCACCGCCGGGTCGCCGGCGGGAAGCAGGCGCGTGCGCACATCGAGCACTTTCTGCAACTCGCGCACCGCATGGCCGTAGCTGCCGATGGTCACCAGCACGCGGGCCAGCGACTGACGCAGGCTCGCGCCCAGCAGCGGCTCGTCGGCGAAGCGGCCGTCAATGGCATCCAGCGCATGGGACACCACGTGGACGTCCAGCGATTCCCGCGCCAAGTCGCTGAAACCCACGCCGGAAATCACAGTGGCGCGATCACCCAGTTGCCGGCGCTCGCCGTCGGCCAGGCCATGGCCCATCGCATCGATGTCCACGCCTTCGAGCATCGATTGCTCGAAGGCCACGGCGCGCTCGAGTTCTCGCTGACGGCTGGTGGCCAGGCGTTCCTGCGCGCGCGCCTGGGCCAATTCGTACAGCGATACGCCCAGGCCCGTGAAGGTGGACACCGCCAGCAATACACCGGCGGCCACGCCAAGGCGATTGCGGCGCACGAAACGGCCGGCATGGTAGGCCGGCGTGGCCTTGCGGGCATGCACGGGCCGGTGTTCGAGGAAACGGCGGAGATCTTCGGCCAGTTCGTGCACGCCGGCATAGCGGTCACGGGCCTGCCGGCGCATGGCCTTCATCACGATGGCATCGATGTCCGCCGGCACCGGCGCGCGCGCGGCCGCCGAGGTGGCATCGCCACGCGGGCTCCGGCTGGGCGGCAGGAAGTCGCCGCTGATGATGGCGCTGGAGAGGTGGTGCGGTGTCACCAGGTCCTGGAAGGGGCGGCGGCCAGCCACCAGCTGGTACAGCACCACGCCCAGCGAATAAACGTCCGCGGCAGTGGTGAGGCGGCGCTTCTGCACCTGCTCGGGGCTGGCATAGGCCAGGGTGAGGGCGTCGCCGTCGCCACGGTCGGCGGAATCGGGGACCTCGTCGAGCATGCGCGCGATGCCGAAATCCAGCAGCTTCGGTTCACCGTCCGGGGTCACCAGGATGTTGGCCGGCTTGATATCGCGGTGGATGATCAGATGGCGGTGGGCGAACTCGACCGCTGCGCACGCCTTAAGGAACAGGGCGATGCGCTGGCGCAGGTTGAGCGATTTTTCCTCGCACCAGTCGTCGATGCGCTCGCCCTGCACGAACTCCAGGGCCAGGAAGGGACGGCCGTCGGCCAGCAGGCCGCCATCGAGCAGGCGGGCGATCCCCGGATGTTCCAGACGCGCCAGCAGGTGCCGTTCCTGGGCGAAGCGCTCGAGCAGCGCGGGTGAGTCCTCCGCGGCGGCGTTGAGGAATTTCAGCGCTACTTGCTGGACGAAACCGCCGTCATTGCGCGAGGCAAGGTACACCACGCCCATGCCGCCCTCGCCCAGGCGGCGGATGATCTGGTAGTGGCGCGGCGCGGCAGCCTGGGCGCTCAGGCCCGAAAGATCAACGGGGTTTTCCAGCGCGTGCGGCAGGCCCGCGGTCACCTCGATCGCGTCGAGCATCCAGCCCACTTCTGCGATCAGCGCGGCATCGTCACCGGCGCGCTCGCGCACGAAGGCCATGCGCTTGCCTGGCGGTAGCTCCGCCGCTGCATGCGCAAGTTCTTTCGCCCGCCGATAGCGTTCGTCGTTGGCTCCGTCCATGCCGCCCCCTGGCCCAGGGGGCGATTATAGACACGAGCAGGCTAAGGGATGTCCACCGGGGCGAAGGTGCCATCGCCCTGCAGCATCAACAGCTGCCCCGAGCGGATGTCGAAGCTCATACCGGTGAGCTTGAGCGAGCCCGCTTCCACGCGCTCGGCAAGCCACGGGAAGGTCATGAGGTTGCCCAACGACAGCTTCACCGTCTCGTATTCGCACTCGGTGTGGACGTCGGCGGGAGCCCGGGCCAGCACCCGGAACTTGGCCGACTCGGCGATGCGCATCCACGGCACGAGGAAATCACCGCCCTGCACCGGAGCGCCATCGAGCAGCACGCGGATGCCACCGCACATGGCGTGGCCCATCACGATCAGGTCCCTCACTTCCAGCACGCGCACGGCATATTCCAGCGCCGCGCTGGTGGCGTGGAAAGCCGTATCGGGCTCATAAGGAGGGACCAGGTTCGCCACGTTGCGCAGGATGAACAGTTCGCCAGGCTCGGCGTCGAAGATCATCGTGGGATCCACCCGGCTGTCCGAGCACGCAATGACCATGGTCTGCGGATTCTGGCCTTCATCGGCAAGGCCTTCGAAGGTCTTGCGGCGCTCGGGCCATTGGGTCGACCGGAACCGCGCGTAGCCGTCGAACAACTTCTGCATGGGGTATCGCCCGCGTCGTGAAAAAAGCCCCCTCATGTTACGCCGATACGTGCCCCGACGACGTTCGCCACCGTACGGAGTATCCCCAACGGCAGCGATGGCAGGCCGCGTGGGCGGCGCTATGATGCGCAAACCTGCCCTGCCCGCCGGTTGACCCATGCGCTGGATCCTTGCTGCCTTCACCCTCCTGATGGTGCTCGTGTGCCTCACGACGAAATCACCGGGGTTACTCGGCCTGTGCCTGTTCCTGGGCCTGGTCGGGCTTATCGCCACAGGGCTGGCCTTCGCCCAGGAACGCATCGAGGGCAACGCCAAGCCTGAAATGCTCAACGCCTACGAAATGAAGAAGCTCCGCGAGTCGATGACCAAGCCGCCACCGGAAAAACCCTGAAGGCGAAAAAAGGGAGCGGCCATGCCGCTCCCTTTTTGCACGTGCCCTGTGGGGTCAGAGTCAATGACTCTGACCCCCAAGTCGCGATCGCGGCTAGTCGCGGATGCTCACATCCTTGGTTTCGCGTACGAATAGCAGGCCGATGACGAACGTCATCAGCGCAACGCCGATCGGATACCAAAGCCCGTAGTAGATGTCGCCCTTCCAGGCCACCAGCATGAAGCCGATGGTGGGTACGAAGCCGCCGAACCAGCCATTGCCGATGTGATACGGCAGGCTCATAGAGGTGTAGCGGATGCGCGTGGGGAACATCTCCACCAGCCATGCAGCGATCGGCCCGTACACCATGGTCACGTACAGCACCAGGATGGTCAGCAGCAACACCAGCATCGGGTAGTTCGACTGCGTCGGGTCGGCCTTCTCCGGATAACCGGCGGTCTTCAGGTCCGCGCCCACGGCGGTTGTGAATTCCTTGGCCCTGGCAGTGAAGTCCGCCTTGGCCATGCCCGTGCCTTCGAAGGAATCCACCGTCGTGCTTCCGATCTTCACCTGGGCCACGGTGCCCGCCGGTGCGTCCACGTTGGCATAGGGGATGCCCCGCTTCGCCAGCACGCTCTTGGCCACGTCGCAGGAACTGGTGAAGGTCTTCTTGCCAACCGGATCGAACTGGAAGCTGCAGGACTTCGGATCGGCCACCACCGTCACCGGGGAAGCGGCGGCAGCGGTTTCGATGGCCGGGTTGCCGTAGTGGGTAATGCCCTTGAAGATCGGGAAGTACGTGAGTGCGGCCAGCAGGCAACCGGCCAATATCACGGGCTTGCGGCCGATCTTGTCCGACAGCGCGCCGAACACCACGAAGAACGGCGTGGCGATAAGCAGCGCCGCGGCAATCAGCAGATTGGCCGCCGTGGCGTCGATCTTCAGGCTCTGGGTAAGGAAGTACAGCGAGTAGAACTGGCCGGTGTACCAGACCACGGCCTGGCCCGCCGTGGCACCCAGGAGGGCCAGGATCACCAGCTTCAGGTTCGGCCACTTGCCGAAGGCTTCCGTCAGCGGAGCCTTCGAGCCCTTGCCTTGCTCCTTCATTTCCTTGAAGAGCGGCGACTCCTGCAACTGCAGGCGGATGTATACCGATATACCCACCAGGATCGCCGACAGCAGGAACGGAATGCGCCAGCCCCAGGCCTCGAAGGCCTCGGTGCCCAGGCTAAAGCGCATGCCCAGGATCACCAGCAGCGACAGGAACAGGCCGAAGGTGGCGGTGATCTGGATGAAGCTGGTGTACAGGCCGCGCTTGCCCATCGGCGCATGCTCGGCAACATACGTTGCCGCGCCGCCGTACTCACCACCCAGCGCCAGTCCCTGCAAAAGGCGCAGGATGATCAGGATGATCGGCGCTGCCCAACCGATGGAGGCGTAACTGGGCAAGGCGCCCACCAGGAACGTCGACGTACCCATGATCACGATGGTGATCAGGAAGGTGTACTTGCGGCCGATCAGGTCGCCTATCCGACCGAACACGATGGCACCGAACGGACGCACGGCGAATCCCGCGGCGAAGGCCAGCAGGGCGAAGATGAACTGGCTGGTCTCGTTCAGTCCACCGAAGAACTGCTTGCCGATGACGGCGGCCAGGGAGCCATAGAGATAGAAGTCGTACCACTCGAAGACAGTACCCAGGCTCGACGCGAAGATGACGCGTTTATGACTGATACCGAACGTTCCGTCGGCGCGGACGCCGGATGGGCTTGTTGCCATGGTGCACCCCTGGTGAGGTAGATGGACGCCCGTTGCCGGGCGCCTGTTCGCAGTAATTTACGAAGTACGCCGGTGCGAAAAAGGCGGCCCTCGCAGGCCGCCCTTCGCCTAGAACTTGTAATTTCCGTTGAGGGTAATTTCGTTGCCCTGCGTGGTCTGCCGCGTGGTGCCGTTGGTGGTGGAATCAAGCTTGGCGTGGATCCACTCAAGGCTGAGGTCATAAGGTCCGGCGGTGTACTGAAGGCTCAGCGCCGACTGGCGGTTCTTCAGCAATCCGGTGGAACCGCGGGACAACCACTTGATCACGTCATCGGTGTCGGGCTTGCTCTGCGAGTAGAAGCCGTACACCGACCAGTTCGGCGTGAACTTGTAGCCGACCTGCGCGTAACCACCCTTGTCGGCGATGTCGCCGAACTGGGAAAGATCGCCGAACACTTCGCCAATGCCGTTGCCGGCATAAGCCAGTGCCTTGAACACCCAACTGCCGGGCATCCACTGCGCGCCGGCCTGGATCGCCGTGCTCTTGATGTCGCTCTTGATCGGCGCGGGCGAGAGGCCATCGACGCCGCGCAGGTCCACCTTGCTGTAGTGGGCGGCCACGAAGGCCAGCCAGGTCTTGTCCTGCACGTGCAAGCGGGCTTCGTACTGCGGGTTGAAGCCCACATTGCCGGCCGTGGTGTAGTTGTTGGTCGATCCCGGCGTGCTCCACGTACCGCCGTACGCGCCGAGGTCCAGGCGCCAGATCGGGCCGTCGCTGCCGTGGTTGAGTTCCTTCATCCAGGAAATACCGCTGAAGCGCCAGCCGGTGAAGCCCGTGCCGTAGCCCAGGGGGAAGGCGATGTGGGAGAGCGACTGCGGGGTCATGTCCAGCGGGAACAACAGGTCCCACTGCTGGCCGATACGGAAGGTCGAGCCTGTCGTCGGGTTGGTGATGTCCATGTAGGCCTGGCGCAGGCGCGGCGTGGGCTGCGACTGGGCGTAGGCACCGGTGCCGTTGAAGCCGCCGAAGAAGTCCATCTCGATGCGGCCGCCGCCGGTCCAGTCGCCGCCGAACTTGGCGCCGGCGAAATCCAGCCAGAAGCGCGTGTTACGCACGTCCACGCCGGTGAGCGAATCGTTCACGTGTCCTGCCGAACCCGGAATCGGGAATTCGGCGTTCTGGCCGTTGCCGTAGGTGAAGCCCTTGTCCTGGCTGAAGGCGCTGGCGTTGATGAAGCCGTGCAGCGCCACCGTTACGCCCGGCGCACTGGAGAATACGGGCTTCGGCGGCGGCGTGGCGGCCACCGTGGCGACCCTGGTTTCGGTGGCCTGGGCCTGGGTCTGCGCGGCCTGTGCCGTGGCGGTGGCCTGGGCGGTATCGGCCTTCTGTTCCTGGATCATTTGTTTCAGCTCGGCCAATTCCTGCTCGAGCTGGTTCACCCGTTCCTCGAGCTTCTGCTCGCGGACGGTGGGTTTCTTCGTGGATGACTGCGCATGTGCCGCGGTGAATGGAAGCAACAGGGCGCATGCAATTCCCAGGGCAAGCACCTTGCGGCTACCGACTTTGATCGTGTTCATCGTGGCCTCCCCAACCATTGGCGTGCCGAGCATGGGCATGGGGACAGCAAGGGTGCTATTCGCCAAAGGTCGAATCTCGACCAAAGTCGTAAGGAATGCTGTACATCGGTGTCGCCTGCCAACGGCTACACTCGGCCTCCCACCAACGGTGTCTTTCATCCCTATGCCGCCCGCCCGGCGGCGCGCTGGAGCCCATGCATGTCCAAGCCGTCCCATAGCCTTACCGCCGACCAGTACCGGGCCATGTATGCCCGATCGGTGGACGACCCCGATGGCTTCTGGAAGGACATGGCAGGCCGGCTCCTCTGGACGCGCGAGCCTACGAAGATCTCCGATGTCTCCTGGGATGCGAAGGATCTTCACATCAAATGGTACGAAGACGGCCAGCTGAACGTCTCGGCCAACTGCCTTGACCGGCACCTGGCCAAGCGTGGCGACAAGACGGCCATCATCTTCGAGGGCGACGACCCGGATGAAACCCGCAGCCTTACATATAAGGAGTTGCACGCCGAGGTCTGCAAGTTCGCCAACACGCTGAAGAACCTTGGCGTGGGCAA
>NZ_DATHFX010000147.1:0-4168 GCF_035317885.1 Pinirhizobacter sp. | reverse complement strand
GGCGATCAGCATCGGGCGCATGGCGTTAAGAACCTTCGGGCCAAACCTTGAAGGATAGCCAAGCCCACGTGCACCGCAAGCGCCGGTGGTCAGGGTGCCCGGGCCCGTACCCGCGGGCGTAACCTTCGTGCCTCCTTCCGACCACGAATCCAGCCATGCGCCCAGCCGTCCTTGCCTGCGCCCTCGCCTTCGCCCTTGCCGGCCAGGCCCATGCCGCCGAACACAAGGCCGCGAACCTGCCGCCGCCCACGGCGAAGCATCCGGTGCACGAAACCCTGGCCGGGCAGTCGGTGGACGATCCCTGGCGCTGGCTGGAAGACGGCAGCAACCAGGAAGTGAAATCCTGGATCGAGGCGCAGAACGCCTATACCGAGAAGACCATCGCCGCGATCCCGGCGGGCAAGTCGCTGACCGAACGGGTCAAGCAGCTGTCGATCACCTCGACCACGCGTTCGGGACCCATGCTTGCCGGCGGCACGTTGTTCTTCATGAAGCACACACCGCCGCAGTCCCAGCCGGTGCTGATGGCGCAGGCGTGGCCAAAGGGCGAGCCGCGGGTGCTGGTGGATCTGAATGCCAACGGCGGCGGCACCGCCATGACCGGTTACTGGCCCTCGCCCAGCGGCCGCTACCTTGCCTACGGTACGGCCGAAGGCGGCAGTGAACTGACCACCTTGCACGTCCTGGATACCACCAACGGCAAGACCCTCCCCGACAGCCTGCCCTGGGCCGGCGGCGGCACCACGCCGCAGGGCGTGGCCTGGGACAAGGACGAAAAAGGCCTGACCTACGTCCGCTTCGCGCCGCCACCCCCGGGCCAGCAAGTGCGCCAGTTCGACGCCGTGCTCTCGCATCACGCCATGGGCAGCGATCCGGCCAATGATCCGGTCGTCTTCGGCCAGGGTTATTCCAAGGTGGCCGAATACATCCTGATGCAGTCGCCGGAGGGCAAGGTTGCCGTGCTCGCCAACGAAGGCGACGGCGGCGCGGCCGAGGTGTTCCTGAAACAGGGCAATGCGTTCAACCGCGTGCTTGGCCACCAGGCCAATGTGCGCGGCGCGCACTGGGTGGGCGAGAAGCTGTACGTGGAGAGCTTCGAGGGTGCGCCGCGTGGCAAGTTGCTGTCGGTCGACGGCGAAGGCGCGGTGCAACCGGTGCTGGCCCAGGCTAAGGGGGCGCTGCAGGGGGTATCGCCGTTTGCCGATGGCTTCATCGTCACCCGCAGCTGGGGCCCGGATTGGTGGGCCGAGCAATACGACGCCCAGGCGAAACTGGTGCGCCGCCTGCCGCTGCCCGACACCGGCATCACCGTCGGCGGCGTGGCGGCCGAGGCCGGCCAGGCCCGGGCGCTTATCAGCTACGTCGGCTGGACCACCCCGCAGCGCTGGGTGGAGTACGACGGCCAGGCAGGCACCGTGGCCAACGTCTTCGAGGTCAAGCCCGCGGCCGACTACGGCAACGTCCAGGTCCAGCGCGTGCAGGGCCTTTCGAAAGACGGCACGGCGATCCCGGTGACGGTGATCTCGATGAAGGGCATCGACGCCAACGGCAAGCGGCCGACCATCCTGTACAGCTACGGCGGCTTCGATATTCCCATCACGCCGGGTTTCATCGGCTCCAACCTGGCCTGGCTCGAGCGCGGTGGCGTCCTTGCCTACGCCAACATCCGCGGCGGCAACGAGTTCGGCCAGGACTGGCACGCGGAGGGACAGAAGCTCAAGAAGCAGAACGTCTTCGACGACTTCCATGCCGCGGCGCAGGCGCTGGTGAGCACCGGCTGGACCGACGCCGCCCATCTGGGCATCCGTGGTGGCAGCAATGGCGGCCTGTTGATGGGCGCGGCGCTCACCCAGCACCCGGAGGCCTACCGCGCGGTGGTATCCCAGGTGGGCATCTACGACGTACCCCGCCACGAAACCGCCTTCGCCAATGGCCCCTACAACGTGAGCGAGTACGGCACGGTGGCCGATCCGGCCCAGGCAAAGGCGACGCTTGCCTACTCCCCCCTGCAGCACGTGAAAAAAAGCACGAAGTACCCAGCGGTGCTGATGACCACCGGCGCCAACGACCCGCGCGTGGCGCCATGGCAGTCGCGCAAGTTCACCGCGGCCCTGCAGGACGCCACCACGTCCGGGCAGCCGATCCTGCTGCTGACCCGGATGAACGCCGGCCATGGCATCGGCGCCCCCTTCAGCCAGCGGGTGGGTGACGCCGCGCTGGCGCTTACCTTCTTCGCCGGGGAACTGGGCCTGCCCGAGACCACCCCGGCGCCCTCCAGCCCATGACTTATGGCGGTTCGCGTCCTGAGCCCTGAAGGGCTCTAATGGAGGCTTGCCTCACCTTCCGGAGTACCCATGCGTGCCCTCGTCCTTGCTGCCCTGATGGTGGTTGCCCTGCCCGTGTCCGCTGAAAAACTCACCATCGAGAAAATCTTCGACGGTGGCAGCCTGAGCGGCCCCACGCCGCGCGGCTTGAAGATCTCCCCTGACGGCACGCGGGTGACTTTCCTGCGCGCAAAGCCCGACGACCAGTACCAGCTGGACCTGTGGGAATACAACATCAAGGACCACTCCACGCGGCTGCTGGTGGATTCGAAGAAGATCGAACCACAGGCCAAGGAGCTTTCCGATGAAGAGAAGGCACGCCGCGAGCGGGCCCGTACCGCGGGCCTGAAGGGCATCATCAGCTACCAGTGGTCGCCGGACGGAAAGGCCCTGCTGTTTCCCATCGGCGGCAAGCTGTACCTGTACGACCTGGCTTCGGCCAAACCGCATGAACTGGCTACCGGCGGCGACCCGATCGACCCGAAGATTTCCCCGAAGGGAAAATTCGTCTCGTACGTGCGCGACCAGAACCTCTTCGTGATCGACATCGCCACCGGCAAGGCTACCCAGCTCACCCATGACGGCAAGGGCACGGTGCACAACGCCGAGGCCGAATTCGTCGCCCAGGAAGAAATGCACCGCTTCACCGGCTACTGGTGGGCGCCGGACGATTCGGCGATCGCTTTCGAGCGCTTCGACGAGAAAAACGTACCGGTGACCAAGCGCACCGAGCTCTATGCCGATCGCACCGAAGTGATCGAGCAACGCTACCCCGCCGCGGGCGATCCGAACGTGGAGGTGCAGCTGGGCCTGGTGGCGCCCACCGGGGGCGACGCACGCTGGATCGACCTTGGCAAGGACAAGGACATCTACCTGGTTCGCGTCGAATGGGTGCCCGATAGCGCACACGTGACCTACCAGGTGATGCCGCGCAGCCAGCACCAGCTGGACCTGAAGATCGTCGATGCAAAAACGCTGGCCCAGCGCACGCTGGTGAGCGAGCACAGCAAGACCTGGATCAACGTGCTGGACGACCTGAAATTCGTCGACGGCAACAAGTCGTTCGTGTGGGGATCCGAGCGCAGCGGCTACCACCACCTGTATCTCTACGGCATCGACGGCACGCTCAAGCACGCCATCAGCAAGGGCGACTGGAACCTCGACGAACTCCTTGCCGTGGACGAGAAGTCCGGCCTGGCCTATGTGAGTTCCAACTTCGACTTCGTGCCCGACCGCCAGGTGTACTCGCTCAAGCTCGATGGCAGCACCGCGGAAAAACCAACGCGGGTGAGCCAGGGCGATGGTTCGCACCATGCTGAGTTCTCCAAGGATGCCAGCTTCTACATCGACGCGTTCTCCGATCCCGCCACGCCGCCGCAGGTATCGATCCGCAAGAACGACGGCAGCTTCGTCACCTGGATCGAAGAGAACAAGCTGGACGAGCACCACCCGCTGTTCAAGTACAAGGACGCCCTGGTGCAGCCGGAGTTCGGCAAGATCAAATCCAGCGACGGGCAGGACCTCTGGTACAAGGTGTACAAGCCCGCCGGCTTCGATCCGTCGAAGAAGTACCCGGTGTTCGACACCTACTACGGCGGCCCGACGGCGCAGATGGTCGCGCGCGGCTGGGGCGACTACTTCGCCCAGTACATGGCCCAGCAGGGCTTCGTGGTGTTCACCCTGGACAACCGCGGCATGGAACGTCGTGGCCGGAAATTCTCCGACGTGATCTACCGCACCCTGGGCGTGGCCGAGGTCGAAGACCAGCTCGCCGGCGTGAAGTGGCTGAAGTCCCAGCCGTGGGTGGACGGCAAGCGCATCGGCGTATTCGGCTGGAGCTACGG
>NZ_DATHFX010000146.1:0-2207 GCF_035317885.1 Pinirhizobacter sp. | reverse complement strand
TGGTTCTGGGACGCGGCCGATCCGAAGACGGGCCTGGTGCCCGATCATTTCCCCGGTGAATCCTTTGCCTCCATCGCCTCGGTGGGTTTCGGCCTGACCGCCTACGGCGTGGGCGCCGAGCGCGGGTACATTACCCGCGAGCAGGCCGCCGAGCGGACGCTCGCCACCCTGAAGTTCTTCGACGAGTCCACCCAGGACGAGAGCGAGGACGGCGCCTCGGGGTTCCATGGGTTCTTCTATCACTTCCTGGACATGAAGACCGGCAAGCGCTTCGGACGCTGGGTGGAATTGTCCAGCGTGGACACCACGCTGATGATGGGCGGCGTGTTGTTCGCCCAGTCGTACTACGACCGTGACACCCCGCAGGAAACGCAGATCCGCGAACTGGCCGACAAGCTCTACCGCAACGTCGACTGGCCGTGGATGCAGCACCACGACCCGCTCATCAGCATGGGCTGGACACCGGGCGGCAAGTTCATCGAAAGCGACTGGCGCGGTTACAACGAAGGCTCGCTGGTGTACATCCTTGCGCTGGGCTCGCCCACGCACCCGGTGGCCGACGGCGCGTGGAATGCCTGGCTGCACACGTATGACGCCACCTGGGGCGAGTTCTACGGGCAGACCTTCCTGAACTTCGCACCGCTCTTCGGCCATCAGTTCAGCCAGGTGTGGGTGGACATGCGCGGCATCCGCGACGACTGGAACCGCGAGAAGAACCTGGATTATTTCGAGAACAGCCGTCGTGCCACATATTCACAGCAGGCCTATGCCATCGCCAATCCCGGCAAATTCGAAGGCTACGGCAAGAATGTCTGGGGCCTGTCGGCCAGCAACGGCCCGGGTGGCATCATCGTGGAAGGCGGTGACCAGCAGCACCGGGAATTCCACGGCTATACAGCGCGTGGCGCCGGCCGTGATTACATCTCCGACGACGGCACCATCGTGCCCATGGCAGCGGGCGGTTCCATCGCCTTCGCACCGGAGATCGTCATTCCCGCGCTTGAGGAAATGAAGAAACGCTGGGGCAAGTACATCTACACCAAGTACGGATTCGTCGACGCCTTCAACCTGACCTTCCAGACGCGCACGGAACTGCGTACGGGTAAGCTGGTACCGGGCGTGGGCTGGGTGGATACCGTGCACATCGGCATCGACCAGGGCCCGATGCTGCTGATGATCGAGAATTACCGCAGCAACTTCGTCTGGGATGTGATGAAGAAGAATCCCTACATCCGCAAAGGCCTGGAGCGCGCCGGTTTCCGTGGCGGCTGGCTCGACGGCGCGGCTACCGGGGCCAAGTGAGGCTCGCGCCCGGCCATCGTGCATGGATCGTCCTGGCGGCGGTGCTGCTGGCATCCTGCGCGAACAAGAGCGCTGGCGTGGTGGATATCGATTTCTGGACCATCGGCCGCGAAGGCGAGGCGATGGCGAAACTCGTTCCCGCCTTCGAACGCGAACACCCCGGTGTTCGCGTTCACGTGCAGCAGATGCCGCTCACCGCCGCCCATCAGAAGCTCTTCACCGCCTTCGCCGGCAACTCCATGCCGGACATCACCCAGCTGGGCAATACCTGGCTTCCGGAAATGCAGGCGCTGAACGCCATCGAGCCGCTCGATGCCTATGTGGCTGCGTCGAAAGTGGTGGACAAGACCGACTACTTCCCCAGCATTTGGGCCACCAACACCATCGACGGCAAGCTCTGGGGCGTGCCGTGGTACGTGGATACGCGGCTGTTGTTCTATCGGGTGGATATCCTCAAAGAGGTCGGTTTCGACGGTCCGCCGCGTACCTGGGCCGAATGGCGCCGCCAGCTGGCGGCCGTGCGTGCGCGCGGCGACGGCAAGGGCTTTGCCGCCTTGCTTCCCACCAACGAATACGAACCCTTGATGTCGCTGGCGCTGCAATCGGAGCAGCCGCTGCTACGTGATGGAGGCCGCTACGGGAATTTCCGCAGCGAGGGGTTCAAGCGCGCGCTCACCTTCTACGTCGATACCTTCAAGGCGAAGCAGGCGCCGAACATCACCAATGTCGAGGCGGGTAACCCCTGGACGGAATTCGGCCGCGGCGTGTACGCGTTTTACCTCTCCGGGCCCTGGAACATCGGTGAGTTCCGCAAGCGCATCGATACGAAGGACCAGGACGACTGGTCTACCGCGGCGCTACCCGGAGTCGACGGCCCGGGAGCATCCAACGCCGGCGGTTCGAGT
>NZ_DATHFX010000145.1:0-9241 GCF_035317885.1 Pinirhizobacter sp. | reverse complement strand
TTCGCGGTGCCTTCGCAGGCCTCCAGCCGATCGACCAGCTGGGCATCATGGGCGATACCTGGGCCATGGCGATGGCAGGGGTGGAGACGCCCGCCAACTACATGGACCTGGCCAAGGCCGTCACCACCGACAGCGTGCCGCAGGTATGGGGTGAGGTGGTCGACGGCGTGCTCGGCCTGGATTCTTACTACCGCGGAGATGCCGCGCGGCAGGCAACCTTCCGCAAGTTCGCCACCGCCCGATTGGCCCCCGAATTGAAGCACGTGGGCTGGACGCCCAAGCAAGGGGAGGCCGCGCCGGTAACGATCCTGCGCACGCAACTGATCGGTGCCCTGGGTGCGCTTGGCGACAAGGCCGTATTGGCCGAAGCGCAGCGTCGCTTCGAGGCCAACGACATGCCGGCGGAACTGCGCAAGACGATCATGGCGGTGGTGGCCAGCAATGCAAACGCCGCCACCTGGGACAAGCTGCATGCCCAGGCCAAGGCCGAGACCACGCCGCTGGTGAAGGACCAGCTGTACGCCCTGCTTTCCACCGCGAAGGACGATGCCCTCGGCCAGCGTGCGCTGGACCTTGCCCTGACCGACGAGCCGGGCGCCACCAATAGCGCCGGGATGATCTCGATCGTCGGCCGCAACCATCCGGACATGGCCTTCGACTTCGCGGTGGCGCACAAGGCGCAGGTGGACAAGCTGGTCGACTCCACGTCCAGCGCGCGCTACTACCCGGGCATCGGCTCATCGTCCTTCGATCCGGCGATGCCCGGCAAGGTGCAGGCCTTCGCCGAGAAGTACATCTCGCCTACCTCGCGCCGCGGCGCGGAGACGGTGATCGCCAACATCAAGTACCGCACCCAGGTTCGCAGCGAACGCCTGCCGGCAGTCGATGCGTGGCTGAAGAAGAACGGTTAATGCACGTCGAATGAAGGTGGGGCGTCGGCGCTGCCGGCGCCCCATTTTTTTTGCGGCGCATCACCCAGTTCGAAGCGCAACGTGCCGCCATGCCGTGCGAACGATTCGGGCAGCCATGGGCGCGAGGTGGCCTTGCCATCGAGGCTCAAGGCCTGCACATACGGTTTGCCAGGGCCGGCCGAGGGCGCATCGATCACCACGTCGCCGTCGGCGCGCTTGACGGTGATGCGCGGGAATACAGGGCTTCCCAGCACGAACTCGGCACGACCTGGCGTGGCCGGGTACAGGCCCATCGCGGCGAACACATACCATGAGCTCATCTCGCCCAGGTCGTCGTTACCCGGGATGCCGTTGGGCGCATTCACCCAGATTTTGTCCAGCACCTCGCGCACCAGTTCCTGGGTTTTCCATGGTGCGCCCGCATACGCATACAGCCAGGGCGTGCCGATCGAGGGTTCGTTGTCGAGTTCTGCGTGCAGCGGACCGGCCTTGGTCACGGCAAACGTGCCATCGGGCTGGTAGAAGAATTTATCCAGCCGCGCGCGTGCCTTGCCGGTACCACCCATCGCCTGGAACAGTCCCTTCACATTGAAGGGCACCATCCATACGTATTGCGCGGCACTGCCTTCGACGAAGCCGTCTTCGGTGGACGGGTCGAAGGCATGCGCGGGTTTGTTTTCATCGTCTTTCACCAGCGCCCAGCTGCCGTCGGTGTTGCGGTTGCGGATGTAGCCTTCGGAAGGGGTGGCCTTCGGGTCGAACACGTTGCGCCAGTTCTGTGCGCGGCCCAGGAAGCGCTTCTGCGTGGCCTTGTCGCCCAGGCGGCCAGCCAGCTGGCTGATGCCGAATTCCGCGGTGACGTCTTCCAGCGTATCGGCGGCGGGGCCCCAGGCGGGGGCGCCGACCGGGATGTAGTGCAGCGACAACCAGCTGGAAAGTCCCGGCCGCTGGCCCACGCACTCAACTTCGCAGCCATCGTGCGAGGCATCGAGTTCCGTCGGGTGGTCGGCGGCCTGCACCAGCGAGGCCAGCGCGCCCTTCATATCGAAGTCGCGGCCGCCGAAGGCCACGATGCTGGCCACCGCCGCGGCCGAAGGGTCGCCATTCATCACGTGCACCCCGCCGCTGTTGTGCGTCCAGCGGTCCCACACGCCGTGGTTTTGCGTCGCCTGGTTCAGCAGGCTCTGTGCGATGTCGCTGCCGGTTTTCGGATCGAGCCAGGTCACCAGCGCCAGCTGTGAACGGTAGACGTCCCAGCCGGAGAAATTGGCGTACTGCGCCTTCTGCGGCGCCTGCACCTGGTGCGTGGTGCCATCGAAGCCGCGGTACTCACCGTTGACGTCGCTGAAGATGTTCGGGTGCATCAGTGAGTGGTACAGCGCCGTGTAGAACACCGTGCGCTGGTCGGCGCTACCGCCCTGCACCTCTACCTGTCCCAGCTTCTCGTCCCATGCGGCGATGGCCCGCGCGGCGATGGTGTCGAAGGAAGTACCGGCCGGGTTCTCCGCTTCAAGGTTGGCCTGCGCGTTGGCCGTGCTCACGTACGAGAGGCCGATGCGCAGGTTCACCGTGCGGCCCTTCGCGCCATCGAAGCTGATCCATGCACCGGAGCCCTTGCCGGCATCGGGAACACCCTTGGCACCATAGCCGGTGCCACCGCTGGAGGACGTCGCGCCCGCGGTAACGCTGCCATCCTTCCAGGTGCCGGTGCCCACGATGGGCTGGTCGGCCTCGATCACGTAGTACAGCGTGTAGTAGCTGCGCTGGTTCACAGGCGTGTAGCCGCAGAAGTTGCCGCTGGTGACCTGTCCGGTCACCCGGCCGTGGGCTGCGTCAACGTCGACCTTCGCTTCTTCCGATCCCACTTCCGAATCCGACGCACGCACAAGCAGGTTGACGTTCTTGCCCGCGGGGAAGGCGAAGCGCGCCGCACCGGTGTGCAGGCTGGCGCTGAGATCCACTGCCACGCCGTTGTCCAGCATCACATGGTAGTGGCCGGCTTTCGCCACCTCGTTGGCGTGGTTGAAGCCCACTGCGTAGGCGTGGCGAAAATCGCTCGAGGGGGAATTCGTTACCGGGACGGTCACCGGCATGATCGGCACGTCGCCCGAGGCACCGGCGCAGCCCCAGCCTTCCACGTTGGTCAGGCTGAAGCCGCGCACCTGGTTGGCGCGGTATTCATAGCCGCCGGGAGCGGCGATCAGGTGCCGCGAGCCGGGCAGTGGCGTGGCCTCGGGACTGAACTGCACCATGCCGAACGGCAACACCGCACCGGGGAACACATTGCCTCCATTGGCAGTGCCGATCAGCGGATTCACCTCGGCCGCGGGGCCCGCGACTGCAGAAAGCGTGACCATCGCCAGGGCGGCGGCAAGCGGGATCGTTCGCATGGGGATATATTCACGGCAGCGGGATTTGCCACGATCTAAAAGCAATCCCACCGCCCCGTCAAGCGGCTTGCCTGATCCTCATCTCCACGTGCAGGCCCGCCGCGGCGGCCATGTTCACCAGGGCATCAAGCCCGAACAGGTCGATCTTGCCACGCACCATGTCCGATACACGCGGCTGCGTGACACCGAAAATCCGCGCTGCCTGTGACTGGCTGAGTGCTGCAAGCTCGATGTGTTGCTTGAGTGCCATCATAAGCTTCGAGCGCAGTTTCATGTTTTCTGCCTGCTCGGGAGAATCTTCGATAGCGTCCCAGATGCTTGAGAATGTCTTCTTGCTCATGGCGAGAGGTCCTTGATCACATCACGGTAGCGGCTTGCGGCGAGGTCCAGATCTGGCCGGGAAGTCTTCTGAGATTTCTTTTTGAAACAGTGCAGTACGTATACCGCGTGCGCCAGTCTAGCGATGTAGATGATTCGATAGGCACCGCTGTCATCCTTGACCCGGATCTCCTCGACGCCACGGCCAATAGTGGGCATGGGCTTGAAATCGTTCGGTTGCAAGCCGTTCTGCAATCGGTCGATCTGGTGGCCGGCCTGGCGGCGAGCGGATTCCGGGAACGTGCGCAAGTCGTCCAGTGCCGAACCCATGAAACAGACGTGCTTCCGTGCAGTCATGGCTGGACTATACAATATTTTGTATGAAACTCAAGCACACCTGGCGGGCTTGTTACGCCGCCAGGTTGCGAGGGGGCGCGCCGTCACGGTCCCATCGTCCTAACCGGTCATATTCCCGGTCACCGCAAAACGCTACGATTCGAAAATGGCCGAACTTCCTCCCCGACCCGAGCAGGCTCTCGACCCGAGCGACCCGATGGCCCGGAGTGCGCAGACGTTCCCGCGGCTCTCCGACGAGATGGCGGCGCGGGTGCGACGCTATGGCACGGAGCAGCAGGTATCGGCCGGCACGGAACTCTTCGAGCGGGGCCAGCGCGGGCTGGATTTCCTTTTCGTGCTGGAAGGGCGGGTGGAGGTATTCCACCGGCAGCGCGACGGCAGCCGCGACGTAGTGACCACCCACGGACGCTACCAGTTCAGCGGCGAGCTGGACATGTTCAACAACCGCCAGGTGCGGATGTCGGGCTGGGCGCCCGTGCCCACGCGCGTGTTGCGCGTGCCGCGCGCCGATTTCCGCCGGCTGGTGTCTTCGGAGCCGGACATCGGCGAAATCATCATGCGCGCTTTCATCCTGCGCCGCGTGGGCCTGATCCGCCATTTCAACGATGGCCTGGTGCTGATCGGCCCGGCGCATTCGGCCGATACCCTGCGCCTGCAACGCTTCCTGATACGCAACGGCTACCCGCACCGCCTGCTCGACACCGAACTGGACCCCGCCGCCAGCGGCTTCCTGGAATGCTTCGAGCTTTCGGCCGACCAGTTACCGGTGGTGGTGCTCGCCGACGACACGCTGCTGCGCAATCCTTCGTCGCGGGAACTGGCCGATGGCCTTGGCCTTACCGAAGTGCTCGACCCGGCCAAGGTGTACGACGTGGCGGTGATCGGCGGCGGCCCGGCGGGCCTGGCCTCGGCGGTCTACGCAGCCTCGGAGGGCCTGGCCACAATAGTGGTGGAAAGCACGGCGCCGGGCGGGCAGGCGGGGACGTCGTCGAAGATCGAGAACTACCTGGGCTTTCCCACCGGCATTTCCGGCCAGGCCCTGGCCGGCCGTGCGCAGGTGCAGGCGCAGAAGTTCGGCGCGCAGCTGATGGTGTCGCGCGCCGCGGCAGCCATCGACTGCTCGGCCACGCCCTACCGTGTACGGCTGGACGACGAACAGGTGGTGACCGCGCGCGCGATCGTGGTGGCCACGGGTGCGCGCTATCGCAAGCTTAGCGTCGAGGACTACGGCCGCTTCGAAGGCGCCGGCGTGCATTACGCCGCCACCGCGATGGAAGGCCAGCTTTGTGGCGGCGAGGAAGTAGTGGTGGTCGGCGGCGGCAATTCCGCCGGCCAGGCGGCGGTGTTCCTGTCCCGCATCGCCGACCACGTGCATATGATGGTGCGCTCGGGCGGCCTTGCCGCCACCATGAGCGACTACCTGGTACAGCGCATCGTGCAGTCGCCGAAGATCACCCTGTACACGCACTCGGAGATATGCCGGCTGGAGGGCCCCGACCGGCTGCGGCAGGTCAGCTGGACCCAACGTGGTACGGGCGAGGTCATTACGCGTCTGATCGGCAACGTGTTCGTCATGATCGGTGCGGAGCCCAACACCGACTGGCTGCAAGGTTGCGTGGAGCTGGACGACAAAGGCTTCGTGGTCACCGGCAAGGCGGCTCTGGGCACCGTGCCTTCGGCTTACCTTACTTCCCGCCCGGGCATCTTCGCGGTGGGCGACGTGCGCTCAGGTTCGGTCAAGCGCGTGGCCTCCGGCGTAGGCGAAGGTTCGGTGGTGATCCAGGCCGTGCACCAGTTCCTGGCGCCGCCCGCCGGGGCCTGACAGCGACAGGTCAAGAATCCGCGCGCCCGGCCGATAAGGTTGCATGCGTCTGGATATCCCCACCCTCGGCATCATTGGTTTCCTGATCGGAATCGCCCTGTCGGTAGGCTTCACCCTGCTTGGCCTGGTGTTGCCACGGCAACGCGTGTTGCGCCTGTGGGCTGCCGGCTTCTGGATGGCTACGCTCGGTGCGCTGTTCGCGGGCCTGCGCAACCAGATCGACGAAGGCATGTCGGTAGTGCTGGGCAACCTGTTCATCGGCATTTCCGGCGCGCTGATGCTCGCCGGTGTCTCGCGTCACGTCGACCGGCCGTTGCGCTGGGGACCGCCTGTGACGTTTATCGCGCTTTTCGTGGCGGCGCAGGCGTTCTTCGAGTATGTCGTGCCGAGCCTGCGCGTGCGCCTGCATCTTTTCAGCGTGCAGATGGTGGTGTGGGATGCCTGCACGGTGTGGATGCTGCTTCGCCACGGACCGCAGGAACTGCGCACCAGTTGCCGACTGGCAGCGGTTGTCTTCACTTGCGATCTGCTGTTCTACGCGGCAAGGCCTTTCATGCCGCTGGCCCCTGGCTCCGGCGAGGACGCCATGCACGGCGGAACGCCGATCGTTGCCACCTTCGTGATTGGCATCATGCTGGCGTTGGGCTGGTTCATCGCCTTCATGCTGCTGGTGGCCGAGCGCCTGGCCGTGGACCTGGGGCGCCTGGCGCGCATCGATGGCCTGACCGGCCTGCTCAACCGAGGTGCGCTGATCGAAGACGGCCGCCGTGCGCTGGCGCATTGCCGCGCGCGTGGCCGTCCGTTCGCACTGCTCATCTTCGACCTGGATTATTTCAAGAAGGTCAACGACACCTATGGCCACGATGGCGGCGACGCGTTGCTGCGCCAGTTCTCCACCCTTATCGGCGCGGTGCGCGACCCGGGCACCCTGCTTAGCCGTTACGGCGGCGAGGAATTCGTGCTGGCGTTGCCGGGCCTGACCCTGGGCGAGGCCGCGGTACTGGCCGAGGACATGCGCCAGGCGGTGGCCGCCACCGAGGTGCCGTTCGGCAAGGTACGGTTGTCGATGACCACCAGCATCGGCGTGGCCGTGGCCGATGCCACGCAGTCGTTCGAGGAATTGATCGCCCGCGCCGACGAGGCGCTGTACAAGGCCAAGGCGGCGGGCCGCAACCAGGTATTCGCCTGCTAGTAGCGGCGTGGGGTCAGAGTTATGACTCCGACCCCTAATGCCGCCTGATGCGCAGGCCTATAATCGGGGTTTCGATGCCTCCGCCGGCTACCCAGTGTCCGTTGCCACCGTCCACGATGCCTTTGCCGATCCCGAGGCCACCTTCGCCCGCGGTCCGGTTCGCCTGACCGTGCTCACGCCGCGCCTGTTGCGCGTGGAGTTCGATCCTGCCAGGCGTTTCAACGATGCGCGCACGCAGTTCGCCGTCCGCCGTGGCTTGCCCAAACCCGACTTCGAGGTGATCGAGGACGACACCCGCCTGGTACTGGACACCGGCGTGCTGAGGCTGGAATGGATCAAGGGCAACATGGCGCCCGATGCCTCGAACCTGCACATCGTGCTGCGCGACGAAGGTGAAGAAGGGGCGCGCTGGACACCGGGCATGGTCGAGGAAGGCAACCTGCTCGGTACCTTCCGCACGCTCGACCGCTACGACGGCGACACCTGGACCGATGGCACGCGAATTCCGCTGGAGCCGGGCATCCTGTCACGCGGCGGCTGGCACGTGGTGGACGATTCAACGAGCTTTCGCCTGGACGAAGACGGTTGGGTCACCGGCCGCGGCCAGGCGCCGGCGCAGGATGTCTACTTCTTCGGCTACGGCCACGATTTCCGCGGGGCGATTGCGGACTTCGCTGCGGTATCCGGCCCGCAGCCGCTGCCGCCACGCTTCGTTTTCGGCTACTGGTGGTCGCGCTACTGGAATTACTCCGACCAGGAACTGCGCCGGCTGCTGGGCCGGTTCGCCACCGAACGCATGCCGCTGGATGTGCTGGTACTGGACATGGACTGGCACACCACGCCGGGCCTGTCCCTGCGCACGGGCATGGACGAGCGCGATGAGTTCGGCGAACAGCGCGGCTGGACGGGCTACACCTTCAACAGCAGCCTGTTCCCCGACCCCGATGCCTTCTTGCGCTGGGTGCACGGACACGACCTGAAGATCACCCTGAACCTGCATCCCGCATCCGGCGTGCCCGCATTCGAAGAGAACTACACCGCCATGGGCCAGGCGTTGTCGTTGGACACCGCCACGGGCGCCACGATTCCCTTCGAGGGGAGTTCCAAGCCGTACATGCGGGCCTTGTTCGACACCATCCTGCGTCCGCTTGAAAAACGTGGCGTCGACTTCTGGTGGCTCGACTGGCAACAGTGGGCGGAAGCGAAGGCCGTGCCGGGGTTGTCGAACACCTGGTGGCTCAACCACGTGTTCTTCAACGAGATGGAGCGCCACGACGATGCGCGCGGGCTGATCTACCACCGCTGGGGAGGCCTGGGTAACCACCGCTATCCCATCGGCTTTTCCGGCGACAGCGTGATCTCGTGGGCGTCGCTGGCCTTCCAGCCGTACTTCACCGCCACGGCGTCCAACGTGCTGTACGGCTACTGGAGCCACGACATCGGCGGCCACACCTTCGACAAGGCGGTACCCCGCGCCGAGCGCCACCTGGATCCGGAACTCTACACGCGCTGGGTACAGCTGGGCGTGTTCAGCCCGGTGCTGCGCACGCACTCGGCCAAGGAAGCGAGCCTGCACAAGGAACCCTGGCACTTCGCGCCCCGCTTTGGCGATGTCATCAGCGAGGCGATCCGCCTGCGCTACCGCCTGGCGCCGTATATCTACGCCGCGGCACGGGCAGCCCACGACACGGGCCTGTCGCTGGTGCGGCCGATGTACTACGACTGGCCCCGGGAGGAACGCGCCTACGAAGTGCCGGGCCAGTACATGTTCGGTGACAGCCTGTTGCTGAGCCCGGTGACCGCAGCGGGCGAAGGCGGCTACACCCGCGTCGACACCTGGCTTCCGCCGGGGCGCTGGTACAGCCGCGAGGGCGCACGCGTCTATGACGGCGGGGTCATCATCAGCCAGGACTACGCACTGCGCGAGACACCGATCTTCGTCCGCGAAGGCAGCATCCTGCCGCTGTACACCGACGGCCTGCGCAACCTTACGCGGCTGCCGCAGCAGATGGTGCTGCAGGTCTACCCGGGCCCGGTGGGCGAGACGTCCGTCTACGACGACGACGGCATATCGCAGGGTTATCGGCGCGGCGCCTTCGCCCGCACCCTGGTGCGCAGCTGGCGTGACGACAACGAACACCAGGTCGCCATCGGCGCGATGCAGGGCGTCTATGCCGGCCGGCCCGACATGCGTTCGTACGTGGTGGAATTGCTGGGCACCGGCATGCCGCTGGAGGTGCGCGTGGATGGT
>NZ_DATHFX010000144.1:0-6017 GCF_035317885.1 Pinirhizobacter sp. | reverse complement strand
CATCCAGGCCGGCGCGAATGGCCATTCGCTCCAGCCTCACCGGATGATCGAATCGCAACTCCAGTGCATGCAACAACAGCCGGTGGCTCGCGAAGTATTGCTTGAACAACCGATTGTGATCACCCCGCCCATGCTGACTGTCGCCAATGATCGGGTGATGGATGTGGGCGAAGTGCTTGCGAATCTGGCGGAACCGGCCTGTGCGGGGTTCGGCCAATACCAGTGCGTAACGCTGGCTTTCGTAGCGTCCGAGCGTAATGGGCACTTCCACTGTCGCCAGCCGCTGGTAGTGGGTCACCGAGTCCTTGCGTGGCCCGGTATCGCGTGAGCCGGGCAGGGCGTAGTCGATGCTTCCGCTTTCCGGATCGGGCCACCCGCGCACCACGGCCACGTAGCGCTTCTGCACGCTTCGTCCCATGAACTGCTCGCCAAGCACGCCGGCTGTTTGCTTGCTACGCGCCGCCAGCAATACGCCACTGGTGGCACGGTCGAGCCGGTGGGCCAGGTATACGTCGCCGCCTACCTGCTCACGTAGAAGGTCGACCAGAAAGGCATCGTCTGGCCCAACGAACTTCGACCGATGCACGGCAAGGTTCGCAGGCTTGTTGACGGCGATGATCTCGTCGTCCTGGTAGAGGATCTCAAGCACCGCTTCAGCGCCGCCGGCGCGGCCAGCCCACCACGAAGGCGAGCACGCCGGCCACGGCGGCAACGGCCGCGGGCCAGCCGCCGTTCTGCGGCTTCAGTCCGAAGGCGAGCGTAGCGCAAACCAGCAATACGCCGCCCAGCAGGCAGAACGCCATGCTGCGCCGCGTGCGCTGGGTTTCATCGGCACGCAGGGCAAGTTCCGCAGGGTCGGCCACCACGCGGTGCGTGCCGCGGCCGCCTTCGCGCAGGAAGGCATGGACGAGCTCGGGCAGTTCAGGGGCGGTATGCAACCACTGCGGTGCACGGCGGCGAAGCTGCTTCAACGTGTTGCGCAGGCTGTAGCGCTCGCGAAGGATGCGCTTCAATACCGGGTGCGCCACGGCCCAGATGTCGATGTCGGGGTCCAGCGTGCGGCCGACGCCCTCGATGTTCAGAAGTGTTTTCTGCAGCAGGATCAGCTGCGGCTGCAGGGTGAGCTCGTACTGCCGTGCTGTCTGGAACAGTTTCACCACCAGCTCGGCGATCGAGATCTGCGACAACGGCCGCGTGAAATAAGGCTCGCACACGGTACGCACGGCGGCTTCCAGCTCGTCCAGGCGCACGGTGGAAGGCATCCAGCCAGCCTCCACGTGCAGCGATGCAATGCGGGCGTAATCACGTTCGAACAGCGCGATGAAGTTCTCCGCCAGCCAGTACTGGTCGGCTTCGGGGAGCGAACCCATGATGCCGAAGTCCAGCGCGATGAAGCGCGGCTCGGACACGCGCGACGTATCCACCCAGATATTCCCCGGATGGGCATCGGCATGGAAGAAATTGTCGCGGAACACCTGTTCGTAGAACAGCCGCACGCCTTTCTCCGCCAGGCGCTTGCGGTCGATGCCGGCGGCGTCGATGGCGGCGATGTCGTCGGCGCTCACGCCATACACGCGCTCGAGCGTAAGCACGCCCTGGGTGGTGAATTCCCAGTGCACCTCCGGTACGTAGAGATCGTCGCCGATGATGAAGTTACGTCGAAGCAGGCTGGCGCTGGCGCCTTCGCGCTGCAGGTCCAGCTCGTTGGCCAGCATCTTCTCCACTTCCGCCACCACGTCCAGCGGACGGATCTTGTCCGCGTTCGGGTGCCAGCGCTGGGCCAGCTCCCCTAAGGCGCGGATAAGGCTGACGTCACGGGCGATCCGCTTCTCTATGCCCGGGCGCAGTACTTTCACCACCACGGCGCGGCCGTCGTGCAAGGTGGCTGCGTGTACCTGGGCGATCGACGCCGAGGCCAGCGCGGTTTCATCGAAGGAGGAAAACGCCTGCGTCACCGGCATGCGCAGTTCGCGCTCGACGATGGCGCGGGCCTCATGTCCGGGGAAGGGGGGTACCTGGTCTTGCAACAGCGACAGGGCGTCGGCGATGTCAGGTGGGATCAGGTCCCGCCGGGTGGACAGCACCTGGCCTGCCTTGACGAAGATCGGCCCGAGTTCGGTCATGGCCAGGCGCATGCGTGTGCCGCGATCCATGCCTTCGATGCCAGCCGGTGGCTTCCCTGCGAACGGGCGCAGCCAGCGTAGCGGCGCGAGCATGCGGTCGCTGCCACCGCCGACGTCATCCAGGCGATAGCGGAACAGCACGGCGATGACACGAAGCAGGCCCGGTGCCAGGCGCACCGGCATCATGCGGCGGGCTTCCCGTGGCTACGTTCGAAGCGGGCCAGGCGCGCTTCCAGGCGATCGCTGCGCTCGCGCAGGGCATCCACGCCATCAAGGAATTCATCCAGCTCACCTGGCGCCACGGCGACACGGGTTTCGTCGCGCAGCCACGCGGCGGTGTCGTCGGCGAATTGCGCCGCGCGTTCGCGCCCATGGGCAAAGGCGCCGCGGAAGGCCCGCGCCACCTGTACCCCAATGACATCGCCGAACACGCCGGTGAAGGCTTCTTCCACGTCGGGGGAATAACCGCCGATGAGTTTCTCCAGCCGCCGGGCGAGGTCGGCGTCGCCGGCGATATCCACCTTGCCCGGCGCCACGCCGTCGTCATTCTTTCGCACGGCCATGGCCAGCAGGCTGCCCGGGCTTGCCGATACGCGAAGCGAGGATGTTTCCTCGCCTGGTCCCACCACCAGTGCGCCATCGGCGACGGTGATGCGGACGGTGAGTTCGGGCCCCGCCAGGTGTACCTGCACGCTGCGGCCTTCGAGCGCACGCAGGCGCAGGCCGGTTTCAGGATCCAGCGATACGGCGCGGTTCAATGCGCGCTGCAGGGCGATTCCGGCGAGCTTGCGCAGCGGCCGGGGCAGGAAGGATGGGGCGGCATCGGTCATGCCATCGATTGTAGCGCGGCGGCTAGCTGGAACCGGCAAAGCCAAGCTGGCGCCAGGCCTCGTACACGGCCACCGCGACGGTGTTGGAGAGATTCAGGCTACGGCTGTGCGGCTGCATGGGCAGGCGCAAGCGGTGCTCCGGGGTAATGCTGTCCAGTACGTCGGCGGGCAGGCCCGCGGTTTCGCACCCGAATAGCAAAGCGTCGCCGTCGGCGTAGCGGGCATCCACGTGGCGGACGGTGCCGCGGGTGGAGAAGGCAAAGAGTCGGTTCGCGTCGATCGTGCCGAGGCAGTGGTCCAGGCTGTCATGGACCTGCATGCGGGCGTATTCGTGGTAGTCCAGCCCGGCGCGGCGCATGCGCTTGTCGTCGAGCTCGAAGCCGAGCGGTCGGATCAGGTGCAGCGTCGCGCCGGTATTGGCGCACAGACGGATGGCATTGCCAGTGTTGGGTGCGATTTCGGGGCGGAAGAGGATGACATGCAGCATCCGTCCATTATGAACGGACTTGCGGGCAAATCAGGCCATCAGCCGGCAACACGCAAGCGGACTGGACGGTGGCTACGGCCGTGCCGGCAACACCAGTGGCGATCGGGTGCGAGAACAGCATGGAGCCGAGGATCAGGCCACTGGCCATCAGGCAGGCGGCGAACAGGCCACGCAGCAGGAGCATTTCGTATTTCATGAGCTTTAGCCTCTTTGGAAGTTGTCCCGGCTTTCTTCCCCGGGCATGACTACCAATGCATTCGCCGTGCCAGCCTCGTGGACTTCTTCAAGCTATTGAAAATAATAAACAAAAATCCTTGCCGCGACATGCAAGTCGCTGTCCGCGGACAACCCACGCAGCGACCGGACATGGTCCGGACGCCACGCATGCGATACGGACACCGGCGGGCCATCAGGCATTTGCTTCCCCAACCCCGCGCGGGCTAACGTCGCAGGGGTTCACAAGGACAGGATGTACCCCATGAAGAAATCCGTTGCCCTGCTCGCCGCAGGGCTCCTCGGGCTTGGCGCCCTCGCCACCCCCGCCGTATTTTCCGCACCAGCCACCCAGGCCGTGCCGGATATTCCCTTCCAGCGCTTCATCCTGCCCAACGGGCTGACGGTCGTCGTGCACGAAGACCACAAGGCACCGGTGGTGGCGGTGAGCATCTGGTACCACGTCGGCTCGGGCGACGAGCCGGCCAGGAAGACGGGTTTCGCCCACCTCTTCGAACACCTGATGTTCTCAGGCTCGGAGAACCACAAGGGCACGTACTTCACGCCCTTTGAGCTTGCCGGTGCCACTGACCAGAACGGCACCACCTGGTTCGACCGCACCAACTATTTCGAGACCGTGCCCACGACCGCGCTCGACATGGCGCTGTGGATGGAATCGGACCGCATGGGCCACCTGCTTGGCGCCATCGGCCAGAAGGAACTCGACACCCAGCGGGGCGTGGTACAGAACGAAAAACGCCAGGGCGAGAACCGTCCCTACGGCCGCACGGATGAAAACATCCTGCTCAACACCTATCCGGCGAACCATCCCTACCACCACGACACCATCGGCTCGATGGCGGACCTCGACGCCGCTTCGCTGGCCGACGTGAAGCAGTGGTTCCACGATTACTACGGCGCCGCCAACACTACCCTGGTGCTGGCCGGCGACATCACCCCGGCGCAGGCCCGCGCCAAGGCCGAGGAATATTTCGGCGACATTCCCGCCGGCCCACCGGTGCCGCGCCAGCAGCCGTGGATCACCCCGCTGACCAAGAGCACCCGCGGCGTACAGCACGACCACGTGCCGCAGACCCGCATCATCCGTACCTGGGTGGTGCCGCAACTGGGTACCGACGACGCCGTGCAGCTGGACCTCGCCTCCACTGTGCTTGGCAGCGGCAAGACCTCCCGCCTGTACCAGCGCCTGGTCTACAAGGACAACCTCGCCGACGACGTCTCGGTGACCATCGCGCCCTTTGCGCTGGCCAGCCAGTTCCAGCTGACCGTCGACGTGAAGGACGGCGTGGATCCGGCGAAGGTGGAAGCCGCCGTCGCCGACGAGTGGAAGCGCTTCCTGGCCGATGGCCCGACGGCCGATGAACTCGAGCGCGCCAAGGTCGGCAGCCGTGCCGGCTTCATCCGCGGCCTCGAGAAAGTGGGCGGCTTTGCCGGCAAGGCCGTGATCCTGGCCGAGGGCCAGGTCTATCGTGGCGATCCGGCTGCCTACAAGAAGGACTTCGCCCGCATGGAGGCGGCGACCACCGCCAGCGTCAAGGCCGCAGCCGACAAGTGGACCTCGAAGGGCGACTACACGCTCACCGTGCTTCCTGCCGGCAAGGATTTCGATCCCGCCGTGGAAGACAAGGCCGTTGTCGGCCTTGGTGATACCACGGGCCGCCCGAAGGCCGTCATGCCACAGGCCGGAAAGTACTCTGTGGCCAAGTCGACGTTGGACCGCGCCAAGGGCGTGCCCGAGGTCAGCACCTTCCCTGACTTGAGCTTCCCCAAGGTGCAGCGTGGGAAACTGAAGAACGGCATCGAAGTGGTATTGGCCGAGCGCCACACCATTCCGGTCACCCTGGTGAACCTGCAGTTCGACGCCGGTTTCGCGGCCGACCAAGGCCGCAAGCTCGGTACGGCAAGCTTTACCGCCGCGCTGATGAACGAGAGCACCAAGTCGCTCGATTCGGTGGAAGTGGCCCAGCGCAAGCAACGCCTTGGTGCGTCGCTTGGGCTGGCCTGCGGCATGGACGCGTGTTCGGCGGGCCTGGATTCGCTCAACAGCGAGCTGAAGCCATCGCTCGAACTGCTGGCCGACGTCGTCCGCAACCCGGCCTTCAGCAGCGCCGACATCGAGCGCGTACGCGGCCAGTGGCTGGCCGGCATTGCCCAGGAGAAATCCCAGCCGGTAGGCCTCGCCCTACGCACATTGCCGCCGCTCCTGTACGGCAAGGACCACGCCTATGGCATCCCCGCCACTGGCACCGGTACCGAGGCGTCGATCAAGTCGCTGACGGCGGCAGACCTTGCCAACTTCCAGAAGGATTTCATCCGTCCGGACAACCTGCGCATCCTGGTCGC
>NZ_DATHFX010000143.1:0-3396 GCF_035317885.1 Pinirhizobacter sp. | reverse complement strand
CTCCTGGCCATGGCCTGGACCCTCCCCTCACTCGCCGCCGCTCCGCCGGCGCCGCTGCCTGACGACACGGCCTTTGCCTCCATCGCGCAATTGAAGGAGCGCTTTGCCCGTGGCGAGCTCACACCCGCGCAGCTGGCCGAGTTTTTCCTCGCCCGCATCGCCACGCTCGACCAGGCCGGCCCCCGCGTCAACGCCGTGATCGAACAGAACCCCGACGCACTGGCCATTGCGCGCGCCGCCAAACCGGGCAAGGGCTCGCTCGCGGGCATCCCGATCCTGCTGAAGGACAACCTGGACACCGGCGACCGCATGCAGACCACCGCCGGTTCGCTGGCCCTGGCCGGACCTCCAGCGCCTGCCGATTCCACGGTGGCTGCGAAACTGCGCAAGGCCGGCGCCGTGATCCTGGGCAAGACGAACCTGTCCGAGTGGGCGAACATGCGCTCCAACCACGCCACCAGCGGCTGGAGCGGCCGGGGCGGGCTCACCCGCAGCCCCTACGCCCTGGACCGCAATCCCTGTGGCTCGAGCGCCGGTTCCGGCGCCGCGGTGGCGGCTGGCTTCGCCACCGTCGCCATCGGTACCGAGACCGACGGCTCGATCATCTGCCCAGCCTCGGCCAATGGCATCGTGGGCATCAAGCCCACGTTGGGGCTGGTCAGCCGCGCCGGCATCGTGCCTATTGCGCACAGCCAGGACACCGCCGGCCCCATGGCGCGCAGCGTCGCCGATGCCGCCGCGGTGCTGGGCGCCATCGCCGGCAGCGACCCGCGCGACCCGGCCACCGTCGACGCCGACAAGCACGCCACCGACTACACGAAATTCCTCGACCCGAATGCCCTGCGCGGCAAGCGCATCGGCGTGGTCCGCGCACTGGCCGGCATTGAACCCAACGCCGACCGCGAACTGGACGCCACCATCGAAGTGCTTCGCCAGCAAGGCGCGACCATCGTCGATCCGGTGGTCATCCCGCACTTGAATGAACTGAGCAACTACGAGTTGCCGATCCTGCTTACCGAGTTCAAACACGACATCAAAGCCTACCTTGATACGCGCAAGGGCCTGGCCGTGCACGACCTGGCCGACCTCATCGCCTTCAACACGAAGGAAGCTAAGCGCGAGATGCCCTGGTTCGGCCAGGAACTGTTCGAACAGGCACAGGCCAAGCCACCGCTCACCGACCCCGCGTACCTCAAGCAGCAGGCCGACGCCAAGCGCCTGTCCGGCCCCGAAGGCATCGATGCCGCGCTGGCGGCCAACAAGCTCGACGCCCTGCTCGCCCCCACCTGGGGGCCGACCTTCGTCAACGACCTGGTGCTGGGGGACCATGTAGTAAGCGGCGATCCCACCGTCGGCGGCCCTTCCGCCCCCGCTGCCATCGCCGGCTATCCGTCGATCACCGTACCCTCCGGCTTCGCCCACGGTCTGCCGGTAGGCATCATGTTCTTCGGCGCCAAGTGGTCCGAACCCACTCTCATCGCCATCGCTTACGGCTTCGAGCAACACCGCCCGGCGTACCAGCGGCCGAAGTTCCTCGATACGGTGGGTGGTTCGCCTGTCAGGTAACAAAGCGAGGCTTTGTCCGGCTCCCCATCCAAAGCAACGACCCAACCCATGCTTCCAACGTCGCGTCGCTGCACCAATTTGAGATAGGGAGAGAGATAGCCCGCCACATCGCCCTTGGAGAAGTCGTACACCAGGGGCGCTGAAGTCACGTAGCGGATCCACATTCCGTAATAAAACGGTTGCGGCATCTGGCCGATGAGAACGCCATCCAGTTCGTTGTTCTGATCAAGCCATTTACCAAGCGCTATCAGATCCGCTGACACGTGCCGCTGTTTGGCAATACGCCACGATTTTTCGATCATCAAGCTTGTTTTGAGCGTGACGATGACGACGACAACCATCCATCCCCGCCTGGCCGTCCTGTAGAAGCGCGCAGAGGTTTCAGCCGCCAATGCATGGGCTGCGCTCCCGACAAGGACGCCGAGGTGCAAAGTCACGAAGTATCCCGCGAGGCGAAATCCGCCATAAGCGAAGCCCTTGATGAGCATCGCCACCTGGGCCATCGCGAATACAACGAGTACCGCCGCGTATAACGCGCTGGCATCAGGAAGATCGGAGCGCATATCCCGCCGACATTTTTTGAGGCACAGCGCAAACGCAGCCAATGCCAGCAGGAACAACGGAGCGCCTTCGGCGATGTCGCCATGCAGGGAGCTATCGTGTGACCCTCCAATGCCCAACGTCGTGGCATAGACCACAAAAGCCGCCTTCGCAGCCATGGAACGGCGAGGCATCCAAGCAGCAACTCCACCCCAATGGAGCCGATCTTTCGTACGTAGTCCGTCGCTCCTGCAAGCGCCTGGATCAGGACGGCGAGTACGCGACACGCCACGATGAACACCAGAAGTTCTGGGTAACCGCCCAGGAGGCTGGCAACGAACAACATGCCAAGCGCCATCCTGACCCGCGTGTTGCGAACCAAAGCCAGAGCTACATAGGCAGTAGCGGGTGCAAGATTTAGGTTATTGGAGAAATTGGAATTGATCGCTATGTATGCCAGCGCGGGACATGCGAACACCATGATCGACATCACCCATGGTGACGCCTTTGCTTCGTCGCGTCGCCGCAGCCGCACCAAGGTAAGCACGGATAACCCCGCCAACAGCAACCCAGCGCCCTGCACAGCGTTATAGAGATAGAGAGGATCCTTTCCCGAAAGCGCCGAAAGCCATGCCAGGTACCCTTCGGCAGCAGGGCGCGGTTGCGTCGCGTCCGCGCCAAAGTAGTTGCGCGAAATGCGCAAGCGGCAACACGAACGCCACGCATAGCGTGGCGAGAAAAAACAGCGATGTATCCACGATACTCCCGCCCATTCCGTGGGCTGTGCAATGTCCTTATCCGAGGGTGCCTCGTGCTCCCCACTCCATGGGGGCTGAAGGAAGTGTCTTAGCGCATCAACCGCCGGCGCGGCTTGATCGGGAACTTGCCGCGCCAGTATTCGATCAGCAGGTAGCCGCCCAGCATGCCGCCCAGGTGGGCGAAGTGGGCCACGCCTGCCTGCGTGCCGGTGATGCCGAAGAAGAGTTCAAGCGCGGCGTAGCCGGTGACGAAAAGCCACGCCGGCATCGGCACGGGGAGCAGCATCAGCATGATCTTCTCGTGGGGATACATCATGCCGAAGGCCAGCAGCAGGCCGAAGATGGCCCCCGATGCGCCGACCGTCGGGAACATCTGCCCGTTCTCGAAGAAGTACATGAAAGCGAGCTGGCACAGCGCCGCGGTGAGCAGGCTTACGAAGTAGTACAGCAGGAACTGCTTCTCGCCGAAAAGGCGTTCGATCTGGCCACCAAACATGAACAGGGCCAGCATGTTGAACAACAGGTGCATCGC
>NZ_DATHFX010000142.1:0-3145 GCF_035317885.1 Pinirhizobacter sp. | reverse complement strand
GGCACCACCTACACCATGCGTGTCTCGCGCCTGGGCACCGAGCAGATCAGTTTTTCGGCCACCAGCGATGCCGATGCCCATGAGCTCTACTGGTTCGTCGACGACGCCTACCTTGGCAAGTCGAAGGCCGGCGATGCGCTGCTGTGGCAGCCCGAGCGGGTAGGGCACTTCCTGGTGCGCGTGGTGGACGACCATGGGCGAAGCGATAGCCGGCCGCTCGACGTGGCGGTGACGCAGTAAACAGCCGGTTTGCTCGCATGTCTTGATTGGGCTAGTATAAAAGCCCAAAGGAGCTACGCCATGGCCTCGACCGAAAATCGCCGCAAGCGGGGTAGCCTTGCCGCCTCTGCCGCACCGCTGCGCGCAACACGCCGCGCGGGAAAGCGCGTGGCCGGCGCGGAGCAGGCGATGTTCGCCCGGTTGATGAGCGGCCAGATGGACCTGGACGGCAGCGCCTTCATGGTGATCGAGCGCGCGGGCAGCCTGGAGCGTGCCGAGAGTGTCCGCCACGGACTCTCGCCCCGGGTATTCGTCAACCTGGCAGCTTCCTTGCGTCTTCCGCAAACCACCTTGCTCGATAACCTCGGGCTGCCGCACTCCACCATGAAGCGCAAGGCACAGCATGATGAACTGCTCGGCCGCCTGGAAAGCGAGCGCGTGATGGGCGTGGCGCGCCTGGTGGGCCTGGTGCAGTCGATGGTGGAGGAAAGCGGCGAGCCGGAGGGCTTCGACGCCGCCCAATGGCTGGGCCGCTGGATCCAGGTACCGGTGCCGGCCCTCGGTGGCCGGACGCCGGCGGACATGCTTGATACCGCGGCCGGCCAGGAGGAAGTGGCCCGGTTGCTGCGCCAGGCGCAAGCGGGCGTCTATGCGTGAGCAACGCCTTTCGCATCGCCTCGCATACCCGCGATTACGCAGCCACTGATCTTTCCGGTGCAGGTGCGGCGGCCGTGGGCGGCCGATGGAATCGCATCGGAACGCCGCTGGTCTACGCCTCGCCTACGATTTCCCTCGCGGTGCTCGAAACCATGGCGCACCTGGGCAGCGGCAGCCTGCCGCTCAATCGCTTCATCGTGGCGCTGGATATCCCCCAGAAGCTACTCGATGCCGCGATCGTGGCCGATCCTCCGGAAGGGTGGGATGCCGAACCTGCCAGCCTTACCTCGCTGGACCTTGGCGAGGCATGGGCCAAGCGCGGTGCCAGCGCGATCCTGCATGTGCCCTCGGTGATCGTGCCGGAGGAATGGAACATCCTGATCAATCCGTTGCATCGCGACGCCCGGCGGATCAAGGCGTCAATCGTGCGCAAGCAGCAGTACGACCGGCGCATCCGCCTGGGCGACTAAGGCCTGGCCGAGGCAATGAAACCGGCAATGACATCCACCAGCCCTGGTGCCAGCGGCATGGACGTATCGCCGTAGCTGGCGATATTGGCCCCCTGGCCTTCGGCGGGACGGCGCAGCACGTGGTTCATGCCGGGAATGACCTTCAGTTCCACGCCCGGCCTGGAACCCGCCAGCGCATGGGCGTCGGTCATGTTGATCTGCAGGTCGTTGTCGCCTTGCACCACAAGCACCGGTCCCTTGTAGGCCTTGAGCAGTGCGACGGGATCCTTCTGGAACCAGTTGATGATGTAAGGCTGGACGTCTTCCTTGAAGAGAGGCAGGAAGGGCGGCGGTATCTTCGATGCGTCCACGCGCTTGCCTTGCCTCAAGTCCTCGATCACCGGCAGCACCTGTGGCAGGAACGGCGCATTTGCGGGATTCGCCTTGAGCTGCTCGATCAGGATGTCTGCCGCCTTCCGGCCGGCGCCTGAAATCAGGATGAGCCCGCAGATGCCTTGCGGTTTCTGCGCGGCGATTTCGGCCACCAGCACGCCCTCGCTGTGGCCCAGCAGCCACACACAGCGCTGCTTGGTGGTGGTGGCGAGGTATTTGGCCCAGGCGTGCGTGTCGTCGGCGTAAGCGTCGATGGTGGTGTTGTTCGGATTGAAACCCTCGTGGCGACTACCGAACATGCCGCGCTTGTCCACGCGCACGCTGGCGATGCCTTGCTCCGCCAGCGCGTTGGCCAGCTGGCGGTATGGCCCGCCCTTCACGCCCATGGGATTGTCGCCGTTGCGGTCGGTGGGGCCGGAGCCGGGCAGGATCACCACCGCCGCTTTGGTGGGTCCTTGCGCCGGTTGTACCAGCGATCCTGCAAGCGGCCCGATGGGGCTATCGACGTGGACATCGGTTTCGGCGGCATGGGCGGTCATGGCGAGGCCTGCGAAGACGAAGGCAGCGGTAAGGACAAAGTTGCGCATGGTGCATTCCCTGGCAGTTGAACCAGCCGGATCATAGCGCGCTATGCTCGTCGGCGATGTCTGCCCCGTCACCCTCTTATTATCGCGTTGCCGCCGGCGAAGTACCCGCGCGGGAGCCCTTGCGTGGACGCGTGGATGTACGCGTTGCCATCGTGGGCGGCGGCTTCGCCGGGCTCAACACGGCGCTCGGTCTGGCTGAGCGTGGCGTGACGGACGTGGCCTTGCTGGAGACCCAGCACATCGGCTTCGGCGCATCGGGTCGTAATGGCGGTTTCGTCTTCGCTGGGTATTCCCTCGGCGAGGAGTCCCTGATCGGACGCGTCGGCGAGCAGCAGGCGGCACGGCTCTACGCCCGCACCGTGGACGCGGTCAACCTGATCCGCCAGCGTGTATCGCAGTACGGCATCGATTGCGACCTGTTGGACAAGGGCGTGGTCTGGGCGAACTGGTTTCGTGATCCGGAAGTGCTTCGCCGCCGCCAGCGGTTGCTTGAATCCACGTTCGACGCACAGTGGCACTGGCTGCCTGCGGCCGACCTTTCCGAATGGCTGCGCACCCGCCGCTATCACGATGGCCTGTACGAAGCGAACGCGCTTCACCTCAATCCACTGGCGTATGCCCGAGGGCTGGCCGACGCTGCCGTTGCGCGCGGCGTGCGCATCCATGAAGACAGCCGCGTACGCTCGATCAGGCGCGATGGTGCAGGATGGATCGTCCGCACGCCCGAGGGCGAGTTGCGCGCCGAACACGTGGTGCTTGCCTGCGGCGGGTACCTGGCGGGGCTGCGTCGAAGCATTGATCGCGCGATTCTTCCCATCGCCACTTATGTGATGGTGACCG
>NZ_DATHFX010000141.1:0-6386 GCF_035317885.1 Pinirhizobacter sp. | reverse complement strand
CACCACCGAAGCGCTCGGCGCCGATCTTGGTCAGCGCGGCCGTCAGCGTCGTCTTGCCATGGTCCACGTGACCGATGGTGCCGACGTTGACGTGCGGCTTGGTGCGTTCGAATTTACCCTTTGCCATGCGCGCTAAACCCCGATGGAGTCAATGATAGAAGTGGTTATGGAGCCAAGATGGTGCTCATGACTGGAATCGAACCAGCGACCTCTTCCTTACCAAGGAAGTGCTCTACCGACTGAGCTACATGAGCAGTGCAAAAACCGAAGCAGCAATGGAGCGGGAGACGGGAATCGAACCCGCACAATCAGCTTGGAAGGCTGAAGTTCTACCATTGAACTACTCCCGCCTAAGCGGAAAACCCGCATTCCTTCGACCGCAGGAATGTCTGGTGGAGGGAGGTGGATTCGAACCACCGAAGGCGTAAGCCAGCAGATTTACAGTCTGCCCCCGTTGGCCGCTTGGGTATCCCTCCAACAAAGAACGCCTATTGTGTGGCGGGGGTGCGGGACTGTCAACATCCTGTGGACGTTTCAGGCGCTGGCGTCGGTGGCTACGGACGGCCGGTGCGCGGCGACCTCGCGCTCCATTTCACGGGTCATTTCGGCCAGTTTCCGCGCGTATATCTGCAGCTGGCGCGCTTCTTCGGTGTGCGGCACCCAGGCGGGAACCGGCGTCGGCCTGCCGTTGGGCGCGTCCAGGGCGACGAAAACCATCACGCAACTGGTGCACAGGCGCTCGTCGGAAGCCTTCAGGTCCCTGGCGAAGACATCCACCAGCAAGTGCATGCTGGACGTTCCGGTGTGGATCAGCCGGGCTTTGACCGTGACCAGGTCGCCGATCAGGATCGGGGCGATGAACTGGATGCCGCTGACGGACACGGTGACGCAGTAGGCGCCACTCCAGCCCACGGCACAGGCATATCCGGCCTGGTCGATCCACTTCATGGCCATGCCGCCGTGGACCTTGCCGCCGAAGTTGACGTCGGTGGGCTGGGCCAGGAAGCGAAAATTGACGTCGGGTTGCGTACCAGCCATGACTCTCGAGTGCCGTATAGGGGTCGACATTATGCGACAGCGGCCGCTGGCCCGATGTAAGGTTCCTCGTACACAGGGTCGGGCGCGCAGCCCAGGTCATGACGGCTACCGCCCCGGGGAGGATCAGGATGATTTTTCGCAGCGTCTCGGCAAGGCTTGCGACCTGGATGCTGCTGGGGTCTGCCCTGGTGCTGGGCGTCACCGGCGCGGCACTGCTTGAACACACCCGTCGCCAGGTGCTGGCCCAGACCCACCGCGAGGCGCTGGCGCTGGCCAACGGCACGGCGGCGCGGATCGCGGCACGGGTGAGCGACGCGATGGCCATCACCCGCGTGCTGCATACGGTGCTTCCCGGCCGGACGGCGGACGCCGCCACCATGCTGCCCGACGTCATGCGTGGGCATCCTGATCTCTCGGGCATTGCCGTGTCCTTCAAGCCTGCCAACGACCTGCCCCGCACGACCCTGCTGGTCATTCGCGGCCCGGGCGATGCCATCCGCAACGTCGAGCTTGCCCAGGAGCAGACCGATGCCTGGTACACCCAGGGCCTGTCGTGCGCCGACGGCTGCTGGCAACGCTCCTTCATGGCCGATACGCGTGGCGGCAGCGTCGTCGGCTTCATCCAGCCGATGGAACGCAACGCTGGGGTGGTGGCCTCCGAACTTACCCTCGACTGGCTCCAGGCCCTCTTGGGCAGCCTTCCGGAACCTGCCGGCGGCTATGCCTTCGTGATGGACGAGAACCATCTGATGCTGGCCCACGAGCGTCCAGGCTTCGTCGGTACGCGGGCCAGTTCGTTCCTGACGACCTCGATCGTCCGCAGCAAGGGCGCCCCCATGCGCCTGACAGCCGAAGATGGCGCCCGTGTCACTGAACCGAGCTGGGCTTACGTGACCCCCGTGGCGGGCACGCCCTGGCAGTTCGGCCTGGTCATCCCCGAATCGCGCATCTACGCCGACATGCGCCGCACCTTCCTGACGGACCTCGTCCTGGGCCTGTTCGGCCTGCTGGCGATCTCGGCCCTGATCCTGACCATCAGCCGGCGATTGCTGGCACCGCTGTCGGAGCTGACCTTGCAGGCGGAGCGGATTGCGGCCGGCGACCGCGGCCATGCCCTGCCCTACAGCCCTGCACACGATGAGGTGGGGCGGCTGACGCGCAGCTTCGAGGGCATGCGCGTGGAACTGGCCGCCCAGATCGAGGCCGTCGCCGAGGGCAGCCGGGCCAGCGAGCGCCTGGCCAGCGAACTGGACATCGCGCGGTTGATCCAGACGTCGATGCTGCCGCCGCCCAGGCACGCCGGTGTCGACTTCGAACTGCATGCCCACCTGCAGCCGGCCCAGGCGGTCGGGGGCGACCTGTACTTCTACCTGGTGCAGCCCGATCGCCTCTGGCTGATGGTGGGTGACGTGTCCGACAAGGGCGTGGCGGCTGCGCTGTTCATGGCCCGCACCGTCACCCTTGCCCGTAACCTGGCCCGCGACGCCGCCGCGCCCGACCAGTTGCTGGCAGAGCTCAACGCGGAACTGGAACCGGACAACGATGCCTGCATGTTCGTCACCCTGGTCTGTGCGACGGTGGATCGCTCCAGTGGCAACCTGTTCGTGGCCAGCGCCGGCCACGACGCGCCCGTGCTGTGCCGGGGCGGAACCTGCGTGCCCGTCGCCGTGGAGAGCGGACCAGCGCTCGGCCTGCAGATAGACGCCGACTTCCCGCTTGCCAGCGCAAGGCTCCTGCCGGGTGACGAGCTGCTGATGTATTCCGACGGCATCACGGAAGCTGACGATGGCTTTCACGAACTCTTTGGCGAGTCACGCCTGCTTGCAGCCCTGTCCGGCGGCCACGAGGCAGATGGCACCCGCATCGACCGGCTGCTGGCCGCCGTTTCCGCGCACGCCGGCCACTTCCGCCAGTCCGACGATATCGCCTTGCTTGCGCTGAACTGGCAAGGTAGGGCCATGCGCACACGATTCTCCCAACGCATCACGCCTCACCGCGACGCCGTGTATGCCCTGCTCGATGCCGCCGAGGCCTTCACACGCGCCGCCGGCGCCGCTGCGGAAACCAGGGCCGACATCCGCCTGGCGGCGGAAGAACTGCTGGTGAACATCGTCGACCATTCCAGCGCCAGGAGCATCGACCTGACGCTCGAAGCGGTGAACGACGGCTTCGACCTGTGCATCCGCGATGACGGTCCGCCGTTCGATCCCTTCGTGCAGCCTGAGCCCGCCGATCGCGGGCAGGTCGGCGGTTTTGGCATCCACCTGGCCCGCCAGCTGGCCGACACTGCGCATTGCCAGCGCGAGCCAGGCGGTAACGTGGTGAGCCTTCGCTTTGCTTCACCATCCACATCACGAGGGACGGCGCATGAGCCTCACCATTGATTACCAACAGCCCAACCGCGGGCTGGCCACGCTTGCCATCGGTGGCCGCCTGGATGCACAGACCGCCCCGGAACTCGATGCTGCCGCCGTCACCGCCGGCGAGGGTGTCAGTGACAACGCCACCATCGTGCTGGACATGAAGGGCCTGGACTACATATCGAGTGCGGGCCTGCGCAGCATCGCCAAACTGCGCCGTGCCATGCAGGCGCGCGGCGGCACGGTATTGCTGGTGAACCCGCAGCCGCAGGTGCGCAAGGTCTTCGACATCGTCAAGGCGGTGCCGGTGAACGAGGTGTTTACCTCGATCGCGGAACTCGATGCCTACCTGGACACGATGCAGCGCAAGGTGATCGCCGACGGCAAGGATTCATAAGCCGAGTAGGCGCTACACATTGAAACGGAAGTGCAGCACGTCGCCTTCCTTCACGATGTAATCCTTGCCTTCCAGGCGCAGGCGGCCGGCTTCCTTCGCGCCGGATTCGCCGTTGTACTTGATGAAATCGGCATAGGCGACCGTTTCGGCACGGATGAAACCGCGCTCGAAGTCGGTATGGATGACGCCAGCGGCCTGCGGCGCGGTGGAACCGCGCTTGAGCTGCCAGGCGCGCACTTCCTTCTCGCCGGCGGTGAAGTATGTCTGCAGGCCCAGGAGCTTGTAGCCGGCGTTGATCACGCGATTCAGGCCAGGCTCGGAGAGGCCGAGGTCGGCGAGGAATTCATCGCGATCGGCATCGTCCATCTGCGAGAGTTCTTCCTCGATGGCGGCGCACACCGGCACGACCTCGGCACCCTCTTCGGCGGCGTGGGCGCGCACGCGGTCCAGGTGCGGATTGTTCTCGAAACCGTCTTCGAGCACGTTGGCGATGTACATCAGCGGTTTCATGGTGATCAGGAACATGTCGCGCACCAGGGCGCGTTCCTCTTCGTCCAGGCCAGCCATGCGGGCCGCCTTGCCCTCCCCAAGCGCAGCCAGCAGCTTGGCAAGCACGGGCTTGCGCGCCAGCGCTTCCTTGTCGTTGGCCTTGGCTGCGCGCTCGGCGCGGTTGAAGGCCTTTTCCACCGATTCGAGGTCGGCCAGCGCCAGTTCCGTATCGATGGTCTCGATATCGGCGATCGGGTCGACCTTGTTGGCGACGTGGATGACATCACCCTCGAAGCAACGCACCACGTGGGCGATGGCGTCGACCTCGCGGATGTGGGCCAGGAACTTGTTGCCCAGGCCCTCGCCTTTCGATGCGCCGGCCACCAGGCCCGCGATGTCGACGAATTCCATCGTCGTGGGCAGGATCTTCTGCGGCTTGACGATAGCCGACAGCGCCGCCAGGCGCGGATCGGGTACCGGCACCACGCCCACGTTCGGCTCGATGGTGCAGAACGGGAAGTTCGCCGCGGCGATGCCCGCCTTGGTGAGCGCATTGAACAGGGTGGACTTGCCGACGTTGGGCAAGCCGACGATGCCGCATTTGATACCCATGGAAGGAACCGCCAAGGTGAAGTGGGAGCGAGGCGCCTTCGCGCCATCGCGAAATCTGGGGGAGTTTATTCGCTTACCGTGTGCAGCCGCTTCATCGCCTCGTGGAAATTGCCGGCCACGGCAAGCGGCAACACGTCGAAGGCGCGCCCGATGCCATCCATGATGGCGTCCTCGTCGGTTGCGGAGGGGCGTCCGAGCACCCACGGGGTGACCTTGTCCTTGTGCCCCGGATGGCCGATGCCGATCCGCAGGCGGTGGTATTTGCCATGCCCCAGGTGGGCTGCGATGTCACGCAGGCCGTTCTGGCCGCCATGGCCTCCGTCGAATTTCAGGCGCACGGTGCCGGGCTCCAGGTCGAGCTCGTCGTGCACCACCAGGCATTGTTCGGGAGGAATCTTGTAATAGTGCAGCGCCGAAGCCACGGCGATGCCGCTCTTGTTCATGAAAGTGGCGGGCTTGAGCAGCCAGATCGCTTCGCCAGCGATGCGAACCCTGCAGGCCTCGCCATGCAGCTTGCCATCGAAACCGAATCGCTCGCCATGAAGCGCTGCCAGCGCATCGGCAAACCAGAACCCGGCGTTGTGCCGCGTCCGGAGGTATTCGGCCCCGGGGTTACCGAGGCCGACGATAAGGCGCAGGCCTTCCATGCGTGCAAACGAACGCGCCTTGCCCGCACGATGCGGACAAGGCGCGGCCGATTACTTCTTCTCAGGCGCCGGTGCGGCAGCCGGGACCACTGCGGCGTCGCCTTCGACGGCCGGGGTCTCGTCCACTTCTTCGCGCACCGAGGCGACGGTCACGACGGCGACGTCGTGTTCCTTGCCCAGGGCCAGTTCCGGGATCTCCACGTTGGCCGGAAGCTTGACCTCGGACAGGTGGATGATGTCGCCCTCGGTCAGTTCGGTGAGGTCGAGTTCCAGGTACTCCGGCAGGTTGCCCGGCAGGCACGACACGGTGACTTCCGTCAGGTTGTGCGAGATCACCAGGCCGGCCGTCTTGGCGGCGGGCGACTTTTCCTGGTTCAGGAAGTGGATGGGCACCGCGACGCGGACCACTTCGTTCTCGTTGATGCGCAGGAAGTCCATGTGCAGCATGAGCATCTTGAACGGATGCTTCTGCCAGTCACGCACCAGCACTTTCTGGGTTTTGCCGTCGACGTTGAGGTCGAGCACGGACGAGAAGAACCACTCGTGGCGCGAGGCCAGCAGAACGGTGTTGTGCTCGATCTGGATGCTTTCCGGCTCCTGGCCGGCGCCGTAGACGACGGCAGGCACAAAGCCCGCACGACGCAGGCGGCGGCTCGCACCTTTCCCCTCGTCCTTGCGGCCCTGGGCCGAGATTACATGTTGGGTTGCCATGGTTGTTACCTTCAGTTTTCACAAGAAGCCACCTCGCGGCGACCAAGACACTCACCCGCGACCAGGTGAGTGGTTAATCGATGTACAACGAACTTACCGATTCGCCAAAGGCGATGCGGCGAATGGTTTCGG
>NZ_DATHFX010000140.1:0-4409 GCF_035317885.1 Pinirhizobacter sp. | reverse complement strand
GCGTCAAGGTCGTTGTGCTTGCCGCCGGCACGCAGGCAGCGCTGGACGTCGGCCGCACGCACGTATCCAGGCTTTTCGCTGCCCAGGAAGACATTCTTGAACGGCACCATGCCTGAGTTGGTGAACAGCAAGGTAGGGTCGCTGGCAGGCACCAGGGACGCGGACGGCACGATGGTGTGTCCCTTGCTGCGGAAATACTCAAGGAAGGTGGAACGGATCTGCGCGGTTTTCATCGGGGACGGTAGGGCCATGCCTTGGATTCCGGTCGCCACGGGGGAGTGGCGGCGGCAGGACACGAGCCGGTCGGACCCGGTCAATCGTCGGCTGCGTCGTCCACTTCAGCGTGGGTGAGACTACGTACTGTGGCGGCCGCGAAGCCGCGACGCAAGAGGAACTGGGCCCGGCGGGCGCGTTCGGCGTAGTCGGCCGTCGGGCCACCGTAGCGGCGACGCAGAATGTCGGCGGCAAGTTCGTGCCAGTCGACTTCCGCTTCGTCCAGGAGGCGCCTGGCCACGGCCTCGCCGATCCCGTGGTTACGCAATTCGGCCCGGATGCGAGCGGGACCGTACCCGTGGCTGGCGCGGTTGCGAACCAGCATGGAGGCGAATCGGTCGTCGTCCTGGTAGCCCTGCTCGCCCAGGCGCTCGATGGCTTCGGTGGCGTCCTGACGGTCGTAACCGCCCTGGCCGAGCTTCCGGGAAAGCTCGCGCCCGGAATGCTCGCGCCGCGCCAGCAGCCCCAGGGCCTTGTCGTACGCGGTGCGTTGGGGCTTCTCACCCTTCACCGGCTTGTCCGGTCGCTCGCGACGCGGCATGGCAGTTCCTTGGAAAATGAAGAAGCCGCGCTCGGGGCGCGGCTTCCTGGAAGATTAACGCCAAGGGCACGCCTGTGGATCAGGCCTCTTCCAGGGCCTCCTCCGGCGCCGCGCCACGTGGAGCGGCCTTGACCAGCAGGCGCGCACGCAGTTCCGTATCGACCTCGTTGGCGATGGCCGGGTTGTCGCGCAGGAACTGACGCACGTTTTCCTTGCCCTGGCCGATGCGGTCGCCCTTGTAGCTGTACCAGGCGCCAGATTTGTCGATCAGGTTCTCGCGGACGCCGAGCTCGATGATCTCGCCTTCGCGGGAGGTGCCCTCGCCGTAGAGGATCTCGAATTCCGCCTGGCGGAACGGCGGAGCCACCTTGTTTTTCACCACCTTGACCCGGGTTTCCGAACCAATCACTTCCTCGCCCTTCTTGACCGCGCCGATGCGGCGGATGTCCAGGCGCACCGAGGCATAGAACTTCAGCGCGTTGCCACCGGTGGTGGTTTCCGGCGAACCGAACATCACGCCGATCTTCATGCGGATCTGGTTGATGAAGATCACCAGGCAATTGGTTTTCTTGATGTTGGCGGTGAGCTTGCGCAGGGCCTGGCTCATCAGTCGGGCATGCAGGCCGACGTGGGAATCGCCCATCTCGCCCTCGATTTCCGCCTTGGGCGTGAGGGCGGCGACCGAATCGATCACGACCACGTCCACGGCACCGGAGCGGACCAGCATGTCGGCGATTTCAAGCGCCTGCTCGCCCGTATCAGGCTGGGAGACCAGCAGGTCGTCGACCTTCACACCGAGTTTTTCGGCATAGGATGGATCGAGTGCGTGCTCGGCGTCGACGAAGGCCGCGGTACCGCCGGCGCGCTGGCAGGCGGCGATGACCTGCAGGGTAAGTGTCGTCTTACCCGAGGATTCCGGGCCGTAGACCTCGACCACGCGGCCGCGCGGCAGGCCGCCGATGCCCAGCGCGATATCCAGCCCCAGGGAGCCGGTGGACACGGTGTCGATGGTGTCGTCGGGCCGGTCGCCCAGGCGCATGACTGCGCCCTTGCCGAACTGCTTTTCGATCTGGCCGAGGGCACTGGCGAGCGCCTTGCGCTTGTTGTCATCCATCGTTTGCATTCCCGCGTGAGGTCGTTTGATGTAGGTGTATCTTGCGCCGCGGCGATCTCAGGGACTGCGATCCGCCGTGACTAATTTCAATTATCCCACACCCGCCTGGGTTTACCCCGGCGGATGTGACCCGTTAACCGGTCAGGGCAAGCAGCATGCCTTCGAGGGCGGCACCCACCGTCTGACGGCGCACCGCTTCGCGGTCGCCGTCAAAATGGAACAACTTGGCGTGCGCATAGCCGCCACGCCGTTTCCAGCCGATCCATACCGTGCCGACGGGTTTGTCAGGCGTGCCGCCGGACGGGCCGGCGATGCCGGTGACGGCCACGGCGAGGCCTGCACCGAAGCGCGACAAGGCGCCGGAGACCATTTCCGTCACGGTTGATTCGCTCACCGCGCCCGTGGCCTCGAGCGTGCGCGGGTTCACCCCGAGCAGGGCCTCCTTGGCTTCGTAGCTGTAGGTAACCACGCCGGCATCGAACCAGGCGGAACTACCGGGCAGATCCGTGAGGCTCTTGGCGACCCAGCCGCCGGTACACGATTCGGCGGTTACGACCATCAGGCGGCGCTCCTGGGCGGCCACGGCCACCTTGCCAGCCAGTTGGTACAGATCACCATCGGTGGGAATGGAGGGGTGCTCCATGCGAGACTTTCGCTTTTGCGGGGAAGGGAACGCCACGTTCTACTCCCCCACCACCGTATCGCCAAGACTTGACGCCATGACGCAGGACGCCACCTCGCACACTCCCTTCATGCGCCAGTACCTGGCCGCAAAGGCCGAGCATCCGGATGTATTGCTGTTCTTCCGCATGGGCGACTTCTACGAACTTTTCTACGATGACGCGCGCAAGGCCGCGCGGCTGCTGGACATTACCCTCACCCAGCGCGGCCAGTCGGCCGGGGCGCCGATCCCGATGGCTGGCGTCCCCTACCACGCCGCGGAGAACTACCTGGCCCGGCTGGTGAAACTGGGCGAATCGGTGGCGATTTGCGAGCAGGTAGGCGACCCGGCGCTGTCGAAGGGACCGGTCGAGCGCAAGGTGGTGCGCATCGTTACCCCGGGCACGGTGACCGATGCCGCCCTGCTCGAAGACCGCCGTGACAACCTGTTGCTGTCCATCGCATCTGATGGCGCGCGTTACGGCCTGGCCTGGGTGGACTTGTCCACCGGCCGCTTCCTGTTGAGCGAAGTGAACGGCGCCGAAGCGCTGGCCGCGGAACTCGCCCGCCTGGCACCGGCCGAGACGCTGGTGGGCGAAGATGTTACCTGGCCCCGGATGGTCAGCAGCTTGCCTGGCCTGCGCAAGCGCCAGCCCTGGCACTTCGATGGCGCGGCCGCCCTGCGCGAGCTGTGCCGCTTCTTCAAGGTGCGCGACCTCTCCGGATTCGGCGTCGACGGCATGCCCGTCGCCGTGGCCGCCGCCGGTTGCCTGCTTGGTTACGTGGAGGAAACCCAGAAGAGCGCCCTGCCCCATCTTTCGGGCATGGCGGTGGAAAGCGCTGGTGAAACCATCGCCATGGATGCAGCCACCCGGCGCAACCTGGAAATCGATACCCATCCCACCGGCCGCACCGAACACACCCTGCTTGGCGTGCTCGATGAAACCGTAACGCCCATGGGCGCGCGCCTGCTCAGGCGCTGGCTGAATCGCCCGTTGCGTTCGCAACCCCTGCTGCGCGAACGCCACCAGGCCATCGCGCTCTTGCTCGATACCCGTCGGCACCTGACCCTGCGCGAACGCCTGCGCGGCATCGGCGACCTGGAACGCATCCTGGCCCGCGTGGCGTTGCGTTCGGCCAGGCCACGCGACCTTTCCACCCTGCGCGATGGCCTGGCTGGGTCACCTTCGCTGCGTGAGGAAATCGCATCGCTTGACAGTCCGCTGCTGCATTCGCTGGTGTCACGCATCGGCGAGCATCATGACCTGGCAGCGCTGCTACAGCGCGCGGTGATCGAACAACCCCCGGCGTTGATCCGCGACGGCGGGGTGATCGCCGACGGCCACGATGCGGAACTTGACGAACTGCGCCGGTTGTCCACGCATGCCGACCAGTACCTGGTGGAACTGGAGGAACGCGAGAAGGCCGCCAGCGGCATCACCTCGCTGAAAGTGGGCTACAACCGCGTCCACGGCTATTACATCGAGATCGGCAAGGGCCAGAGCAACCGCGCGCCCACGCACTACACGCGCCGCCAGACCACCAAGAACGCCGAGCGCTACATCACCGAGGAACTGAAGGGTTTCGAGGACAAGGTGCTATCGGCCAAGGAACGCTCGCTCATGCGCGAGCGCGCCCTTTACGAGGCATTGCTCGACACCTTGATCGAACAACTCGGGCCGTTGAAATCCGCAGCCTCGGCCATGGCGGAACTGGACGTACTGGCCAACCTCGCCGAGCGTGCCGACGTCCTGGACTGGGCACAACCGGACCTGACCGAACAGGACGGCCTGCGCATCGTGCGGGGCCGCCATCCCGTGG
>NZ_DATHFX010000139.1:0-2471 GCF_035317885.1 Pinirhizobacter sp. | reverse complement strand
CGCCAGCGCTGGTTGCGATCGGGCGGAAGGGGGATCGCGTCGCTCACGCCACAGGCTCCCCATCGGCGCGGTCGTCACCCAGTACCGCGCCGACCACGGTGGCCAGGCGCGAGCGCAGGCGCGCGTCGATGCGCGAATGCTCCGACTCCAGCCGGCAGTCGCCGCGGTCGAGCGTGCGATCCTCGACGATCAGCCACGACTCTTCCGAGCCGCCCCGATGATCGCGCACGAGGGCCGCGTCGTCCGGATGCAGTACAACGCGGATATGACGCTCGGAGGCCGGCAGTACGTGCACAGCCTGGCGCACCACGTCGATGATTCTTTCTGGCGCGAGGGAGATCTCAGCGCCCAGCACGCGCTCGGCGACCACGGTGGCAAGCCACGCCAGTTCCCGGGCCACCTCGTCGTCCAGCTCCGCCAGGGGGCGGGCCGCGGCGGCGTAAAGCGCCTCCAGGCGGCCGGTCTGCGACAGCAGTTCACGGCGCGCGGTGGCGCGCCCTTCGGCAAGACCCGCGTTGAAGCCTTCTTCACGCGCCTGTCGTTCGATCGCCTCCAGTTCGGCGATCGTGGGCAATGGCGAGGACGGTTCTTCCTTGGCGCGGCGCACGGCAGGCTCGCCGACGGGCGGCAGTTCCCAGCGCTCGTAGGCAGAGGCCTCGTCGCGTCCAAGGACGCTCATCAGACGAATTCCTCACCGCCGCCGGTAAGGGTGATCTGGCCGGCATCGGCCAGGCGGCGTGCACTGGCCAGCACTTCCTTCTGCGCGGCGTCCACTTCGCTTACGCGTACCGGGCCCTTCACTTCCAGGTCGTCGCGCAGCATGTCGGCGGCGCGCTTGGACATGTTGCTGAAGATCTTCTCGCGCATCGCAGGCTCGGCCCCCTTCAACGCCGTGATCAGCGTGGCCGAAGGGATATCGCGCAACAGCGCCTGCATGCTGCGGTCGTCAAGGTCCGCCAGGTCGTCGAAGACGAACATCAGTTCCTCGATCTTCTCGCCCAGGTTCGAATCCAGCCCGCGGATGGATGCCATCAATTCAGCCTCTCGCGAGGCTTCCATCGAATTGAGGATGGCCGCGGCCGCCTTCAGGCCACCCACGGTGGCCGACTTCATCTTGTTGCTGGTGCCGGAGAACTGGCGCTCCATGATTTCGTCGAGCTCGTCCAGCGCATGCGGCTGCACGCCGTCGAGGGTGGCGATGCGCATCACCACGTCCGAGCGTGTGCGCGGCTGCAGGTACCCCAGGACCTCGGCAGCCTGGTCAGGCTCCAGGTGCGCCAGCACCAGGGCGATGATCTGCGGGTGTTCCTGGCCGATCATCTCGGCGATGGCGCGGCTTTCCATCCACTTGAGCGACTCCAGGCCCTTGGAGCTGCGGCCCAGCAGGATGCGGTCGATCAGGCTGCCAGCCTTGGTTTCGCCAAGGGCATTCACCAGCACCTTGCGGATATATTCCTCGGTACCCACGCCCAGCGCCGTGTGCTGGCCCATGTCTTCGGTGAGGCGGCTAATCACGCCGTCGACCTGTTCCTTGGACACGTTCTTCAGCGCCGCCATGGCGGTGCCGACCGACTGCACGTCGCGGGCGTTCAGGTGCTTGAGCACCGTGGCCGCGTCTTCTTCGCCAAGCGTCAGCAGCAAGATCGCCGCACGCTGGGAACCGTTCAATGCCTCAGCCATCTTCTGCCACCCAGCTCTTGACTACCTGCGCAACCTGTTTGGGATTGTCGTTGGCCATGCGCTTGGCCAGGCCGATCTTCTGTTCGTAGGCGAGTAAAGCCGGGGCGCCCTTGCCCCGTGGAGTGTCCAGCTGATGCGAGTCGCGCTCGTCGTCGTCCACCATCACCGAAACCGTGGGCACGGGACCTGCCAGAGCCGGCTGCATGCCGCCGGACCCCGGCCGCATCGCCGTGCGCATCATCGGGCGGATGACGAAGAAGGCCACGGCCAGCGCCGCCAGCACGCCCAGCGCCTGCTTGATCAGGTCGAGCACGCCCGGCTTCTGCCAGAAAGGAATATCGATGCCCACGTCGTCCACCGGCGTGGCGTGGAAGGCTTCGTTGATCACGCTGACGCTATCGCCACGCGCGGCATCGAAGCCCACGGCATTCTTGGTGAGCGTGGTCATGCGCTCGATTTCTTCCGGGGTGAAGGCAACGCTTCCGGTCTTGCCATCCTTGCCCACCACCGTCTTGTTGTCCACCACCACGGCGACCGTAAGCCGCGACACCTTCCCCGCCGGATCCACCACATGGCTCACGGTGCGGTCGAGCTCGTAATTGCGCGTGGCGCTGCTGGTGCTCTGGGAAGGTTCGGTGGCCTGGGCGGTGGCCGCGGCCTGTGGGCCGCCTGGTTTCTTGCCGGCATCGGGCTTGGCCGCCGTGGCCTGGGCAACGGTGTTGGGTGGCTGGTTGGAGAGCGCCCCCGGGACGCCGCCGGCGGCGGCGGCGTCATGGCGCGTATCGCTGCTG
>NZ_DATHFX010000138.1:0-5211 GCF_035317885.1 Pinirhizobacter sp. | reverse complement strand
CTCGGCCAGCATCCATGCCGGCAGCGACCTCACGGTAACCACCTTCGACGCGGGCGGTGCGGTGACGCTCGTCTCCGGCGGCGACATCAACGCCCAGGACATCACCGCGGGCGGTAACGCCACCGAAACCGCTACGGGAAGCATTACCGGGCATTCGCTGCACAGCGACGGCGACGCCCAGTTCTCGGGCACCGACGACAACATGGCTCTGGTCAATGTAGGCGGAAACCTCAGCGGGACGGCACGGGGCGAGCTTGGCCTGGTGAACACCACCGTCACCGGCGACACCACGCTCGATGTCGGCGGCACGGCCACGCTGGGTAGCCTCCACACGGGCAACGACCTGGGTATCACGGCCAACGTCATCGACGCGGGTGACCTGCACGCCGGCCGCGACATGACACTGGCGGCCATCGGCCTGCTGCAGGCGGACTGGCTCGAGATCGGCCGCGACGCCGAAATCCACGCCGACACGCTCAATGTCACCACCCTGGATGCCGGGCGCGACGCCGACCTGCACGCCGGCACGCTCGATATCACCACGCTGGGTGTCGGCCGCAACGCCTCACTCGACGTGGCGGGCAACGCCAGCATCGGCAGCACCACGGTCGGTGGCGACGCGACGGCGACGATCGGCGGTGATGCCACGCTTGGCGACGTCACCGTCACCGGCGCGACGCTGCTGCAGTCCACCGGTTCCACCTCGATCCACCAGTTCACCGGGCGCGGCACGCTTGGCGTGACCACCGGCAAGGCGCTGGCCATCGATCTTGCCAGCGTCGACGGCAATGTGACGCTCGATACGGGAACCACGCTGACGCTCGGTGACTTCACCGGCAACGCGGCGATGGCCACGACGTCGGCAGGTGACACCATCATCGGCAGCTTGAAGGTGGCCAATACCTTTGACGCTACGTCTGCAGCCAGCTTCAACCTGACCACCGGTACCGTGGGACAGGACGCCACGGTGAAGGCCACCGGCGCGATCGGCTCCGGCCACCTGGATGTGGGCGGCAACCTGGTAGCCCAGGCAGGCGGCACCATGGACCTGGACCAGACCACCGCCGGCCAGGACGCGCAGCTGACGGCGGGCGAAGCACTCACCTCCAACACGCTTCGTGTCGGCAACGACCTTCACCTGGACGGCACCACGTCTGCCACGCTGGGAAGCACGACGGTTGGCAACGATGCCGTGATCGCTACCGGCACGTCGCTGAAGATCGGATCGATCAAGGCAGGCAACGATCTGGTAGCAACCTCTGGCGGCGATACCTCGATCGACGCGGCGACGCTCGGTCGCGACGCGCTGCTCAATGCCGGCCTGGGTATGACGCTGGGCACGGTGACCGCTGGCCGTGACATCGTCGGCACCGCCGGCGACAACCTGTCCTTCACCGAGCTCGACGCCGACCGCAACATCATCCTGCGTTCCCTGCGGGGCCGGATCCTGGGCGGCACGGCGCATGCCACTAACGCCTTCCTCGCGACGGCCCAGGTGGATATCGACGCTGACACGCTCACCGCGGGCACCAGCCTGGATGTCACCGCCACCACCGGCAGCATCGACGTCGGTACGGCCGCCTCGGGCACCACGCTGACGGCAACCGCTGCCAACGACCTGCAGATCGGCACGGCTACGTCCGGCACGGCATTCACCGCCACGGCGGGCAACGACCTCACCCTTGGCACCGCCACGGCGGGGCAGGGTGCGACGATGAAGGCCGGGCAGGACCTGCACGTGGACACGCTCGGCGTAACCGGCGACGTGCTGGCCACGGCCGGTCGCGATGCCTACGCCGGCAACGTCACCGTGACGGGCAACCTCATGGGTGTCGCGGGCCGCGATCTGACGGTGAACGACTACGACGTGACGAAGGACGTCTCGCTGACGGCCGGCCGCGACATGTTCCTGGGCCGCGGCAAAAACGCCGGCCAGCTCGATCTGTCGCTGGGACGCAACCTCGACTTCGCCTCGCTCAGCGCCGGTGGCCCGATCAGCATCGATTCGTCGGGCGGCACGGTACATGGTGGTGATCTCATCACCGACCTTGCCACCATCGGCGCCCGCGACGGCATCGTGCTCGACACCTCGCACATCGGCACGCGCCTGAACCTGGCCTCGGCCGACATCGACGCGCATGTGATCCAGACCACGACTGGCAAGCCGATGACGATGACGCTCACCGGCTACCAAGGCGGCGTGGCGAAGAAGATCGTTGTTGACCTGCGCGATGCCGATAGCTGGCTGATCGACCGCCTGGCGGCGGTGCAGGCGGTGTTCGACACCTCGGCGACCTCGGTATCGATGCCCGACGCCACGATCCAGGGCGACATGTGGCTGCGTACGCCGGTGGCCACGCTGTACATGAACAACGTGTCGCCGAAGCTGGCGCAGGCCGATGTGCAGTTCTTCGAACCCGATACCAAGTTCCAGCTGTACCAGGTGGACAAGGCCACGGTGTCCGATGCCTTCGTGTCCCGCTACACGGTGGGTTACGACATCACCACGCCGAACTACATCGCCACCCATACCAACACGGATCTGGACTTCCTCGGTGACAGCGTGCTGCGCTATCTCGGAAGCACGCTTACCCTGCATACCAACCAGACGTCCACCGATGGCGACGAAAGCGATACGCCGCTGCCTCCGGCTGATCGGCATGACCATCGCCAGGACGACCTGGTGCAGTCGGCCGGTCCCGTCGCCGTGAACCTGGGTGCCCCCAACTGATGTCCCGGAACTTGACCCTGATGAATCGCAAGGCCCAAGCCTGCACTTGCCTGTTGTTGCTTGCTGGCGTCCCTGCGGATGCAGCGTTCGCCCAGTCCACCACGCCGCCGTTGCAGACGCCGGCGCAACGCACCGACCAGTACTACCAGGACCGCCAGGCGCCGCCGGTGCCCACCCGTTCGGATAATCCTTTGCCCACGGGTACGCCGGCGAACAAGTCGGGCGTGCGCAGCGATGCACGCTTCGAACTGACCGCCGTGCAGTTCGACAAGTCGGCCTTCATCGATGAAGGCTCGCTGGCGGCCGTGGCGCAGCCCTACATCGGCAAGACGGTGGGCGCCGCCGAACTCAACGCGATAGTTGACGGGGTGAACGCGTTGTATACCCAGCGCAACATCACCACGGCACGTGCGGTGCTCAGCCGTCAGCCGGTGGTGGGCGGCGTGGTGCATGTGGACATGGTGGAAGGCCATCTGGGCAAGCTCACCATCGAAGGCAACAAGCGTACCCACGAGGCCTTCGTCCGCCGTCGCATCCGTGCCCAGCCCGGCGACCTGCTCGACGCCAACGTCCTGCGCGACGACATGGTGTACATCAACCGCACCAGCAACCTCACCCTGGCCGCATTGATGCAGGCGGGCACCGAGCGCGGGCAGACCGACGTGATCGTGGATGTCGCCGAACCCAAGGCCTACAGCTTCGATGCCTTCGTCGACAATGCCGGCGTGGACACCAGCGGCAATACCCGCCTGGGCCTGGCCGGACATATGGATGGCCTCTTCGGCGTGAGCGATCGCCTGGACGTGAACATCGCCAAGTCGCGTGGTGGCACCGACGGACAGCTGGCCTATTCGGCCATCGTCACGCCCAGTGACGGCCGGCTTGGCGTGAGCTATTCGCGCAGCCAGATCGATATCGTCACCGGCGCGTTCCGCGACCTGGACATCACCGGCCATTCGTCGGTGATGTCGCTGGACTGGACCCAGCCCTTCATCGCCACCCAGCGCTGGTTGTTCGAAGGTACCGCGTCGTTGCTGAAGTCGAAGTCCGATACGTCGATTTCAGGTACGGCGGTGTCCGATACCACCACCAATGGCGTGTCGGTCGGCGTGAGCCTCAACCACCGTGTCGAAGGCCGCGAGTGGACCTTCGTGCAACAGTTCAATCATTTGAATGCCGACCAGCCGATTTCCGGCAGCGGCTCGTTCCTCACGGCCACCGGCAGTTTCGACGGCGTGCAGCGGCTGGGCGGTGCGTTTGCCCTGCGGCTGGATGCGGGTTGGCAGTTCGCCTCGAAAGACACCTTGCCTTCCTCGTCGCTGTTCCAGCTGGGCGGCGTCGGTAGCGTGCGCGGTTACGACCGCGGCATCGTGGCCGGTACCAAGGGTTATTACCTGGATCTTGAAGTCCACCATCCGCTCGGCCCGACCGACGTCTACGTGTTCGCCGATCACGGCGCGGTGTACCAGGCCTTCCCCAAGGATCGCCAGATCACCGGCGCGGGCGTCGGGGCGCTGTGGAACTACCGCAAGTGGCTGAGCTTCAACGTCGATGCCGCCCACGCCTTCACCAAGGTCATTCCCGACCAGGACAGCTGGCGCGCGGATTTCCGCGTGGCTGTGCACTTCTAGCCACGCACTACTCGGCCGGAGGCTCCCACAGTTCGATGGGGTTGCCTTCCGGATCGTGGATGCGGGCGAAGCGTCCGGTCTCGGGGGTATTCCATTCGTCCTTGGTGATGGCTTCGATCCCTGCCTGGCCAAGGGTGGCGACCAGGTCGTCCAGCTCGGTCACGCGCAGGTTCAGGATGTAGTGCTTGTCGGCGGCGAAGTAATCGGTGTCGTGCTTGAAGGGCTCGATATAGGTGGTGCCGGCCTGCTGCTGCCAGCCCGACCAGCCTTCACCGACGACGCCCAGGTGTTCGGCGTACCAGGCGCGAAGGCCCTTGGGGTCCTTCGACCGGAAGAAGAAACCGCCGATTCCCGTGACTGGCATAGCTTGTCTCCGTGACGGGCCGCCGGCCCGCGTTGTTGGTTAACCGGCAGCGTCCGCGATGTCGCCGGTTTCAAGGATGGGTTTGGAAAAGCCCCGCGCCGCCACGTTCACCATCGCCCGCCCGACGCGCTCGGTGTCGAGGATGGTTCGCGGGTAGGCGCGGCGCAACAAGCCGACGACCGGCGAAAGCACGATATAGGCCGCGTTATACAGCGGTGTCTTCGTCTTCGCCCCGTTGAGCGCCTGGATCACGCCCGGGCGGAACATGAAAGCCCTGCCGGGAAAAAGGCGCAGCAGCGCGTTCTCGGTGCGACCCTTCACCCGCGCCCACATCGACTTGCCCTCTTCGGTGCTGTCCGTGCTGGCCCCGGAGACGTACTCAAAACGCATGCCGGGGTTGAGCCGATCCAGCAAGGTCGCCACCGACATGGTCAGGTCGTAGGTGAGGTGCGTGTAGGTATCTTCCTTCATCCGGAAGGACGATA
>NZ_DATHFX010000137.1:0-8407 GCF_035317885.1 Pinirhizobacter sp. | reverse complement strand
CACCACCGATTCGTCGAAGCCTTCCGCGAGAAGGCCGACTTCGGGCCCGATGCGCGCCTGACTACCATCGATGGCGTGCGCGTCGACTGGAGCGACGGCTGGGGCCTGGTGCGGGCATCCAACACCACGCCGGTGCTGGTGCTGCGCTTCGACGCGGACAACGCCGAGGCGCTCGAGCGTATCCAGGCGGTGTTCCGCAAGGAGCTGCGGAAGGTTGATTCGAAGCTGGCGCTGCCGTTCTAGGCGGCCTATTGCCCGGCCGGGTTCTGTTCCTGCTGGGCCTTGCGCAGTTCGCGGTAGTGGCGCACCTGGCCTTCCATCTTCAGCTGGGCGTTGGCGCGGTTGGCTTGCTGGCGCTCAAGCGTGCTGCGGATGGCTGACACCATCGTGCGCTGTTCGGCGATGCGATCGTTCAGGGCCTTCGGCACCGGCTGGTTGGCGCGTTCCAGGTCGCCTGCGCGCTGCAGGAGGTCGGTCAGGGCCTTTTCCTGGCTGGAAAGATTGCCCTGCGTGGTGTGGATGGTCTGGTCGAGCGAATCCATTTCCGCCTGCTTGGCCTGGGTGAACGTGGCTTCATCGGGGTAGGCCGCGAGCATCTGCACATCCGCCTGCCGCTGGGCCCGGGCATTGGTATCCTGCACCGCCTTGGCATCGGCCGCGCGCTTGGCGGCGGCAAGTTCCTCGGGGGTGAGCTGGCGGTCGACATGCTGCACCACCATGCCGGCATCGTTCACCACTTCGTAGCCGTATTTCATGGCATCGGTGGTGAGCGTGTCGCTGTAGTGGGCCAGGCCGGCGCCGTCCTTCCACTTGAAGCGGAACGAGGGGCCCTTCTGGGCAAATGCCAGCGTGGTCGCCGCGCAAAGCGCGAGCGACAGGGCAAGACGAAACGATCGGTGCATGAATTCCCTCCTGCGGGCGAGTATAGCCGCCCGAAAGCGTCACACCACCCCGTATTGCCTGCGGTATTCCTCCAGCGCCGAACGGTGGGCGGCGAGCTCCGGCCGCTCGGAGGCCAGGGCCATGACGTCGGCGAGGCTGGCGATGGCGATCACCGGGATGCCGTGGTCGGCGGCCACTTCCTGCGCCGCGGAGCGTTCGCCCTTGCCGCGCTCCTGGCGATCCATGGCGATCAACACGCCGGCCGGGGTGGCGCCCTGGTCTCGGATCAGGTCCAGCGATTCACGCACGGCGGTGCCGGCGGTCATCACGTCGTCCACGATCAACACCCGGCCCTCGAGCTTCGCCCCCACCAGCAGGCCACCTTCGCCGTGGTCCTTGGCTTCCTTGCGGTTATAAGCCCAGGGCAAATCGCGGTCGTGATCGAGGGCAAGCGCCATGGCGGTGGCCGCGGCCAGCGCAATGCCCTTGTAGGCCGGGCCGAACAACATGTCGAAGCCGACCCCGGCGCGCAGCGCCGCCGCCGCATAGGCCGATCCCAGGCGGGCGAGGGCAGCGCCTGAATCGATGCGTCCCATGTTGAAGAAATACGGGCTGATGCGCCCGGACTTCAGCTCGAAGCGACCAAAGCGCAGCACCTCGCGCTCGAGGGTGAGGTCGAGGAAATCGCGCTGGTAGGCTTCCATTTCGGTTCTCGCATGCGGCAAAGAACCCCATGCTATCGCGGGGCCTGAGGTCCCGGCCAGCCGATTGCTATGATGGGCGCAGGTCACCACGGATCAGTCCATTGCGCATCATTTCCCTGAACGCCAACGGCATCCGCTCGGCCGCCACCAAGGGCGTGTTCGACTGGTTGCGTACACAGAATGCCGATGTCGTCTGCCTGCAGGAGACCAAGGCCCAGGAAGCCCAGCTCTCCGATCCGATGTTCCGTCCCGACGGGCACCACAGCTTCTACCACGACGCCCGCAGCAAGAAGGGCTACAGCGGCGTGGCCATTTATTCCAAGCGCGAGCCCGACGCGGTACTTACCAGCCTGGGGCGGGAAGACTTCGATTGCGAAGGGCGCTACATCGAGACGCGCTACGGCAACCTGAGCGTGGTGTCGTTCTATATCCCGTCCGGTAGCTCCGGCGACCTGCGCCAGGGCTACAAGTTCGGCGTGATGGAATGGCTGCTGCCGATCCTGGACGAATGGCTGGCTTCCGGCCGCGATTACGTGCTGTGCGGCGACTGGAACATCGTGCATACGAAGAACGACATCAAGAACTGGAGTTCGAACCAGAAGAACTCAGGCTGCCTGCCCGAGGAACGTGCATGGCTCGATACCCTGTTCCAGGGCCGGGGCTGGGTCGATAGCTTCCGTGCACTCAAGCCCGACGCCGTGGAATACACCTGGTGGTCCAACCGCGGCGCGGCCCGGGCCAACAACGTGGGGTGGCGCATCGACTACCAGGTGGTGACGCCCTCGCTGCGCGCCGCCTTGCGCGATTGCTCGATCTACCGCGACCAGCGATTCTCCGACCACGCGCCCTACATCGTGGACTACAACGTAAAGTGACCACCCGCGGTTACAAGGGCCTTGCCGGCATTCGCGAGGCCTTCGCCCAGCCGGGCGCGATCACCATGCTGTTCTTTGGCTTTGCCTCGGGCATTCCGTTTTTGCTGGTGGGAAACAGCCTGTCGGCGTGGCTGAAGGAATCGCGCATCGACTACGGTGCGATCGGCCTGGCGAGCTTCGTCACCTTTACCTATAACTTCAAGTTCCTCTGGGCGCCGCTGGTGGACCGCCTGCGCCTGCCGCTGTTCTGCCGGTTGGGCCAGAGGCGCGGATGGCTGTTGTTCGCGCTGGTGTTGCTGGCCGGCGGTTTCATCGGCATGGCCTGCATGCCGCCGGACATGTCGCTGCCGCGCTTCATGGCGGTCACCCTGCTTGCGGCCTTCGCCGGCGCCACCATCGACACCGTGGTCGATGCCTACCGCGTGGAGATCGCCCCGCGCGAGGCGCAAGGCGCGCTGGCCGCCACCTACACGCTGGGTTATCGCGGCGGCCTGATTGCCGGTGGCGCGGGCATCCTGTTGCTGGCCGACAACGTTGGCTGGCAGATGGGCTATGCCGTGATCGCGCTGGTGTTGCTGGTGCCATTGGTGACGGTCCTGGTGGTGCCCGAGCCTGAACATCGCGTGCGCGAACGACAGGACATCGCCACCGCGGTGCGCGAGGGTTTCATCGGGCCCTTCCGGGATTTTTTCCGGCGCTACGGCCTGGGCCTGGCCTTCTGCCTGCTGGTGTTCGTCGGCCTGTTCCGGCTGCCGGACCAGATGCTGGGCGTGATGGCGTATCCGTTCTACCTGGATGCCGGCTTCACCAAGACACAGATCGCCGAGGTGTCGAAGGTCTATGGCGTGATCGTCGGCATTGTCGGCGCGCTCCTGGGCGGCTATGCGGTGACGCGCATGGACATCCGCAAGCTGCTGGTGGTCGCGGCGATCGGCGTATCGGTGTCGAACCTGCTTTACCTGCTGATGGCGTCGTTCCCGGGCCAGACCTGGAGTTTCGTGGCCACGCTGTCGGGCGATAATTTCGCGCAGGGTTTTGCCGGGCCGGTGCTCGTGGCTTTCATGTCGGGGCTGGTCAACCGCAGCTTCACCGCAACGCAGTACGCCTTGCTCAGTTCACTTGCCAACCTTCCTGGAAAGGTGGTCGGCGGTTTTTCCGGGTTCCTGGTCCGCGATTCAGGCTATCCGGCGTTGTTCATCCTCAGCACCGTGTCGATCGTGCCGACCTTGCTCGTGCTGGCGTGGCTGTGGAAACGACTGCCGGGGCTTGCCGTCGTTGATGAGCCCTCCCCTTCCTGACCGGGGTTTCCGGGCGGTTGGACAAGGGGGCGGTTCTTGACGCAGAATCGGGGTCACAGGGGGCATGGGCCGGAGAAACCGCACGTGCCGGATATCGTAGTAAGACATATCGACGACGCCACCGCCGAGCGGATCAAATCGCTTGCGCGCGAGCGTCGCTGGTCGATCAACGAAGTGATCCTGCATGCCCTCCGCTATGGCCTGGGCATGAGTCCGGGTGACACCTTCAACGACATGCTGGTCGTCCCCGGTGACATCGCCCGGTTGGCCGGTACGTGGGATGCCAGCGAGCAAGCCGCCTTCGACGAAGCCCTGTGTGCCCTGGCCGCAGCCTCCCGCGAAGAGCTCTGCCGTGCAGCCATGCAGGACGAAAGGAAAGTCGCCGCCGGCGGCGGTTGATCAGTCGCGCGGTGCCCGGTGCAGCGCGCCCAGTACCCGTGGGCCGCGGGCCCCTGTCACTGCGGGCAGGTTCCCCGGCAACTTCAGTTCATAACGGCGCGCGAGCCAGGCGAAGGCCATGGCTTCGACGAAATCCGGATCGATCCCTGCCTCGCCGCTGCTGGCGACCTTCCGCGTGGGCATCAGCTGCGCCAGGCGCTGCATCAGCACCTCGTTGTGGACACCGCCGCCGCAGGCGGTTACCTGGCTTGCCGCCGGCGCATCGCGGCCGATGGCCTGGGCGATGCTGCGCGCGGTGAGTTCGAGCAGTGTGGCTTGCACGTCCGCCGCGGCCTGGGCGCCAAGCTGCGGATCGAGCCACGCCAGGTGGAAGTACTCCCGCCCTGTGCTTTTTGGCGCGGGAAGGTCGAAGTATGGGTCGCTCAGTAGCCGGGCCAGCAGGGCATCGTCCACCTTGCCGCTGGCGGCAAAAGCACCGCCGGCATCGTAGGCGCCGCCATGGTGGCGCCGGAACCAGGCGTCCATCAGCGCACTGGCAGGGCCGGTGTCGAAGCCGACGACGCTTCCATCGGGACCCAGCACGGTGATGTTGGCGATGCCGCCCAGGTTCAACACCACGTGGGTTTCGCCGGGTTTGCCCAGCACGACCGCATGCAGCGCCGGCACCAATGGCGCGCCCTGGCCGCCGGCGGCGACGTCGGCGCGGCGGAAATCGGCCACCGTGTCGATACCGGTGTGGGCGGCTATCACCGTGGGGTCGCCCAGTTGCAGGGTGAACGGGTAGTCCCCGCCGGGGCGGTGGCGCAATGTCTGGCCGTGCGAACCGATGGCCTTCACTTGCGACGCATGGGTGCCCGAGGCTGCCAGCACAGCGTTCGCTGCATCAGCGAAGCAATGGCCGATGGCGACGTCCAGCCGGCCGAAGGCATCCAGGTCAAGGTGTTTCTCGCCCTGGGAGAGCGCCAGCACGCTTGCACGAACATCCTCGGGCCAGGGATGGGTGATGCCATGCACCAGTGACGGCGCATCGCCGTCGAAGGCAACCAGCGCGGCATCGATGCCATCGGCGCTGGTGCCGGAGATCAGGCCAAGGTAGAGCTCGCCGGCACCGCCCAAGATAAATCCCTTATTCGACGCTGCCGCGGGCGCCGGTGTGCGCGGCGCTGGCCATCTTCACGTTGTTGGTGATCGCGTTGATGCGGGCCAGTTGCGGGGCCACCACTTCACTGCGGAACTTCGCCAGCTGCGCGCCCGGCAGTGGCTCGGGCTTGGGCAGGGTGACCGTTTGCGGGTCGCGCTGCACGTTGTTGACGCGGAATTCGTAATGAAGGTGCGGGCCGGTGGCAAGGCCGGTCATGCCGACGAAGCCGATCGTGCTGCCCTGCTGCACGTGCTGTCCCACCTTGATGCTGGCGATGCGCGACATGTGGCCGTAAGCGGTGCTGATGGTGCCGTTGTGCTGGATCACCACGAAGTTGCCGTAGCCATTCATCCACCCCTTGAACTTCACCACGCCATCGCCGGCGGCGTGGATCGGCGTGCCGGTGGGGGCTGCGTAGTCCACGCCCTTGTGCGCGCGCATGGTGCCCAGGATCGGATGCAGGCGGCCAGCGCTGAACTGCGAGGAGATGCGGGTGAAGTCCACCGGGATGCGCAGGAACGAGCCCTGCAGCGGGCGGCCTTCCTGGCTGTAGTAACCGAACTTGCCGTCACTGTTGCGGAAGCGGTACGCGGTGTAGTGCTTGCCCTGGTTGATGAACTCCGCGGCGACGATGTCGCCTTCGCGCAGGTACCCGCCATCGCGGTACACGTCGTCGTAGATCACCGTGAAGCTGTCGCCCACGCGCAGGTCCTGCACGAAGTCGATGTCGTATTTGAAGACCTCGGCGAGCTTCAGGATCATCGCGTTGCTCATGCCGGCCTTGGCGCCGGCACCGAACAGGGAACCATCGATATCGCCGTGGGCGATGTGCTCGCGTGTTTCCACCGCGCGCGCATCGGCGGTAAGCACCGGCTTGTCGCCATCAAGGCGCAAGGTGGCGCGGCTGTTTTCATCCTGGTCGAAGCGGATGCCGGTGAGCTTGTCGTGATCGTCGATCAGGAACTGGAATTCCTGGCCCACGCTGATGTGGTGCAGTGCGCGGGAATTATCCGATGCATCCATCACATGCTGCAGGTCGGTGAGGGTAAGCCCCTGCGACTGGAAAATATCCGAAAGCGTCTGGCCCGGTTGTACTTGTACGCTTCGCCATTCCTCGCTCAGGGCTTTGGGCGGCGCCGGCGTGTCGATGGCGGTCGGGAGCCTGAGCGGAAGCAGTGCATGTACCGCCGGCACGGGATTGATGCGCATGGCACCGGCCCAGGCCGGAATGACCAATCCTGAAAGCACCACCACCAGCAAGGCCAGGGCGCCGAGGATCCAGCGTTCGCGATGCCATTTCAGCGGCTGGTGCGAGGCGTCGCGATTGAACGTCCAATGCGCGCAACGATCGTAGAAATGGGAGTGCCGACGCTGCGCCTTACGGCGGATCGCTTGGCGGCGCACTGCGTGCGCGATCCGTTTCGTTTCGGCCATGCCCCGGAATTCCGCTGCAACAAGATTGTCGCGTACCATAACGGCCTTGTGAGAAGCGCGTCAACGCCTTTTCGATCAAGCATTTGCAACGCTTTTTTGGTTAACATCCACTTAACCGGACGTTCACTTGGGTGACGGCCGCCGTTCGAAAATTTGAGGAAGAAGATGAACGAGATCGACCAGGCGCTGGCCGCCATCGGCCGCGGTGCCGCCGACATCATCAAGCGCGAAGAGCTCGAGGCGAGGCTGAAGACCGGCCGCCCGCTGCGCGTGAAGGCCGGCTTCGATCCCACGGCGCCCGATTTGCACCTGGGTCATACCGTGCTGCTGAACAAGATGCGGCAGTTCCAGGACCTGGGGCACCAGGTGATTTTCCTGATCGGCGACTTCACCGGCATGATTGGCGATCCGACGGGAAAGAACGTCACCCGCAAGCCGCTTACCCGCGAAGACGTGCTGGCCAATGCCGACACCTACGCCGAGCAGGTGTACAAGGTGCTCGATCGCCAGCGCACCGAGCTTCGCTTCAATTCCGAGTGGTTCGGCAAGATGGACGCGGCCGACCTGATCCGGTTGTCATCGCAGCTCACCGTCGCACGCATGCTCGAGCGCGACGACTTCGCCAAGCGCTATGCGGCGCAACAGCCCATCGCTATCCATGAATTCCTGTACCCGTTGGTGCAGGGATACGACTCCGTCGCCCTGAAGGCCGATGTGGAGCTTGGCGGTACCGACCAGACCTTCAACCTGCTGATGGGCCGCGGCCTGCAGGAACACTACGGCCAGCCGCCGCAGGTCGTGCTTACGATGCCGCTGCTTGAAGGCATCGATGGCGTGCAGAAGATGTCCAAGTCGCTGGGCAACTACATCGGCATCAATGAGCCTGCCATCGACATCGTCACCAAGACGCTGAAGATCGACGATGACATCCTGTGGCGCTGGTTTGAGCTGCTGAGCTTCGAAACCAGCCTAAACGATATCGCCGTGATGAAGGCGGACATCGCCAGCGGCGCACTGAACCCGCGCGATGCCAAGCTCAGGCTGGCGCGCGAGCTCGCCGCCCGTTTCCACGACACGGCCGCCGCCGACCAGGCCATCGCCGGCTGGCACGCCGTGGTGCGCGGGGAGGGCGATACCTCACTGCTGCCGTTGTCGGACATCGTGGTGCCCGCCGAAGGACTTCGCCTGGGCGCCTTGCTCACTGCCGCCGGCCTCACCGCCAGCAACTCCGAAGCGGGCCGCAAATTGAAGGAACGCGCGGTGCGCATCGACGCCGAAGTGGTCGAAGACGCGCAGCGCGTTTTCGAGCCCGGCTTCGAGGGGGTCCTGCAGGTAGGCAAACGCAACTTTGCCCGGGTTCGGCTGGTCGTGCCCTGAAAATAAATTCCGTTGTGCGTCAGTGGATTGGCGCACAACGTGAAATTTCTTCGCAACAACCGCTTGCCAAAAACTTCACGTTTCGTATTATTCGCGGCCCGCAGTCGCCCAACGTCGCAAGACGGACCGCCGGGACCCCTTCGAGAATGTGAAATGGGGTGTTGACGGACTCTGAAAGCGATGTAGAATGGGCGGCTCACCTCGGACGAAACGTCCTTGGGAACCGGTTGAAAAGACCGGTTCGGCGAAACGATCTTTGACAGTGTGCGCAGGTGAATTGTGTGGGCGTCTTGCCTG
>NZ_DATHFX010000136.1:0-10923 GCF_035317885.1 Pinirhizobacter sp. | reverse complement strand
GACTCGCCCGACCAGCCCCTGCACGGCCACCAGGGGCGGCGCAACGAGCCGGCGCTGACGGCAAGCGTGCTGGGCGCCGTCGCGGCGTTGCGCGAGGAGCCCGCAGAGGCCATCGCCCGCGCCACCACGGCGAATGCCGCGCGGCTATTCGGGTGGGCGCCCGGCTCCGGATCGTAAGGCCGACCGTCACCGGTACCCAAGGGCCTTGCGCGGGCACCTGAAGCACTGTTAGCCTGATTGCTTCACCAATGAACTATTTTTCGATGAAAAAGGTTACCGAGATCATCGCGGGGCTGGACGAGGGCATGGCGCGTGTCGAGCAGATCGTGCCCGGCATGCCCATCGACGATGTCCGCCTTTACAAGCTGCTTACCCTCACCGCCGGGGCGATGCAGGACGAACTGGCCCGGAACCTCAAGCCACACGGCATGGCCGAAAGCGACTTCCACGCACTGATGATGCTGTTCTCAAGCCCCAACGGTTCGGCCTCGCCCAGTGAACTGGCCTGCGTTGCCACGCAAAGCAGCACCAACATGACGCGCATCGCCAACTCGCTGGTGAAGAAGGGTTTGATCACGCGGGCACACGCGGTGGACGACCGCCGCCGCATCGTCATGCGCATCACGCCGGCAGGGCGCCGCTTCGTCAACAAGCTGCTTCCGCCGATGTTCCCGCGCCTTGCCGCCACCTTCGCCACATTCTCGGCAAGGGAAAAAACCACCTTGCAACGCATGCTGCGCACGTTGGCGCAGAGCATCGACGATGTCACCGCCAGGGGCGACGAATGACTCAAGCCTTCTCTTTCCTTCGCCGTGGCGCCCTCGCACTGGGCCTGGGCCTCGCGCTGGCCGCGTGCGCACCGGCGCGCGTGGAGCGTCCGGCCAACCTGCGCGCCGACGTGCCCCTGCAAGGCATCGACGTGCCCGCCACGGGCCAATGGCCCGCGCAGGACTGGTGGCGCCACTACGACGACCCGCAGCTGGACCGGTTGATCGACATGGCGTTGAAGGGCTCGCCCGACCTCGCCCAGGCCCGGTCACGCGTGGACACCGCGCAGCAATCGGTACGCATCGCCGCCGCACAGGCCGGACTGCGCATCGACGGCAGCGCGCAGGTAGCCCGGCAGCGCCTGAGCGAGAACGGCATGATTCCCACGAAATTCCTGGGGTTTACCTGGTACAACCAGGCCGACCTCGGCGTGCAGCTGCAGTACGACTTCGACTGGTGGGGCAAGAAGCGCAACAGCGTCGATGCCGCACTCGACCAGGCGCGCTCGGCACAGGCCCAGCATGCCGCCGCGGCGCTCGCCCTGCAAAGCTCGGTGGCCGATACCTATTTCGGCTTCCTCGCCGACCGCCAGCGCGCGTTGCTTGCCGGTGAGCTGGTTGCCAATGCCGAGCGCATGGAGCGCATCGCCACCCTGCGCGTGAAACAAGGCGTTGACCTGTCCGATACGGTGCAGCAGGCACGCTCGCAAGTGGCTTCGGCGAGGCAGGCCAAAGTGGCCTACGAAGGTTCCGCGGCGATCCGCCGGGCAGCATTGGCAACGCTGGTTGGCGTCGCTCCCGCAAATCTGCCCGCCCTTGCCGACCGCCCCCTTCCCGCCGTGGATGGCGCGTTGCCCGCCAACGCCAGCGTCGACCTGATCGCCCGGCGTCCGGACATCGCCGCCAGTCGCTGGCAGGTGGAGGCCGCACTGAAACAGACGGACGTCGCCCGCGCACAGTTCTTCCCCGATTTCAGCATCAGCGCGATGGCTGGCCTGTCGTCGATCGACATGGACAAGGTATTCACCGGCAGCAGCCGCGTGTTCGGTCTTACCCCGGCGCTGCACCTGCCGATCTTCGAAGGCGGCGCGCTGGAGGCCAACTACGGTTACAGCAAGAGCGAGCTCGACGCCGCGGTGGCGCAATACAACGCCACCGTGATCGCCGCCGCGCGCGACGTTGCCACCCAGGCGCTCAGCGCGCGCCAGGTAGCCGACCGTCGCGTGCAACAGGCCGCCCAAGTGGATGCGGCAACCCGCATGGTAGCCACCAGCGACGCCCGTGCACGCCAGGGCGTACGTGATGCACGCGAGGCACTTGGCGCCCGCGCGCAACTGATCCAGCAGCGCGATGGCGATATTGAACTGCAGGGTCAGGCCCTGTCCGCCGACGTCGCCCTCGCCAAGGCCCTGGGCGGCGGTTTTCGCGCCGACACAGGCGCCGCCGATACCCGAACCGATTCGACTTCGCAGGGAACCGCACAGCCATGAGCTCGCAAGATTCCGAGAATAATTCCGCAGCACCGCCCGCCGACGGCAATGGCAACGGCGCGAAGGATCCGCGCAAGCGCCGGCGCATGATCGTCGTCGCAGTGGTGGTGTTCCTGCTGGCAGGCGTCACCTGGGTGTTGCTGTGGCTACTGGTGTTTTCCCGTCGTGAGGAAACCGACGATGCCTATGTCGGCGGCAACCAGGTGGGTATTTCAGCGCAGGTACCGGGCATCGTGGTCGGCGTGTTCGCCGACGATACCCAACGGGTGAAGACGGGCCAGGTGCTGGTGCGCCTTGACCCCACCGACGCCGATGTGAACCTGCGCAAGGCGGCCAGCGGCCTGGCCCAGGCCGTGCGCCAGGTACGCCAACAAACGCAGTCGGTCGCCAGCGCGGACGCCGCCGTATCCGCCCGGCAACTGGATGTGAAGCGCGCCCAACAGGACCTGGCCCGGCGCCAGCCCCTGCTCGCCGAGCAGGCCGTGGCCCCCGAGGAACTTCAGCACGCACGCGACACGCTCGATAGCGCGCGCGCCGGGCTGGAATCCGCCCAGCGCCAGGCGGATGCCGCGCGTGCGCTGATCGATGGTCGTGAGATCGCCGACAACCCCGCGGTTGAGCAGGCCCGGGCGGCGTACCGCCAGGCCTGGATCGCCGCGCAGCGCAACGCGATCCTGGCCCCGGTGGATGGTTATGTCGCCCAGCGCAGCGTGCAGGTAGGCAATAGCGTCACCCCCGGCCAGCCGCTGATGACGGTGGTGCCGCTGCACGACCTCTGGGTGGATGCCAACTTCAAGGAAAGCCAGCTGCGCCATGTGCGTATCGGCCAGCCGGTGAAGATCCAGGCCGATCTCTACGGCGGCAACGTGACCTACCACGGGCGCGTCACGGGCCTGGGCGTTGGCACCGGCAGCGCGTTCTCCTTGCTGCCGGCGCAAAACGCCACCGGCAACTGGATCAAGGTCGTACAGCGCCTACCCGTGCGTATCGTGCTCGACAACGCAGACCTCGACAAAAACCCGCTGCGCATCGGCCTTTCCACCACCGCCACCGTGGACATCACCGACGCATCCGGCGCTGCGCTGCCTGCATCGCCGGTGACCACGCCCACGGCGCAGACCTCCGTCTACGATGACATCGCCGCCCAGGCCGACGCCCAGGCGCAGGCCATCATCGACGACAACCTGGCCGCACACTGACCATGGCCGAAACCGCGCCCGCGCCCCAGCCGCTGAAGCCGCTTTCCGGCGGCCCGCTGGTCCTGCTCACCATCGCCGTCGCGTTCTCCACCTTCATGGAGATCCTGGACATGACGATCGTGAACGTGGCCGTGCCGCACATCGCCGGCAGCATGGGCGTGAGTGCCAACGAGGGCACGTGGGCGATCAGTTCCTACGCCCTGGCCAGCGCCATCATGCAGCCGTTGACCGGCTGGCTGGCCAAGCGCTTCGGCGAAGTGCGCACGTTCTGTTTCTCGGTGCTGCTGTTCGTGGCGTTCTCGATGCTTTGCGGCCTGGCCACCAGCATGCCGATGCTGGTGGTGTTCCGCCTGTTGCAGGGCGCCGGTTCCGGACCGATGGTGGCCCTTTCGCTGTCGCTGCTGCTGGCAAGCTACCCGAAGACCAGACAGGGAATGGCGCTGGCGATGTGGGCCATGACCGTGGTGGTAGCACCGATCTTCGGGCCCATCCTGGGCGGTTACATCACCGACAATTTCTCCTGGCCCTGGATTTTCTTCATCAACGTACCGGTGGGCGCTGCCGCGGCGGTGGTCACCTGGGGCCTGTTGCGCGGCCGCGAGACGGCAACGCAACGCACGCCGATCGATGCGGTGGGCCTGGGCCTGCTGGTGGTGGGCGTGGGCTGCCTGCAGTTCATGCTGGACAACGGCAACGACCACGACTGGTTCGCCTCGCCGCTGATCCTTACCCTGGGCCTCATCGCCGTGGTGGCGCTGACCTTCCTGATCATCTGGGAACTCACCGCCAAACATCCGGTGATCGACCTCTCGTTGTTCTCGCGCCGCAACTTCGCCGTTGGCGTGGGGGCGTTGTCGCTGGGCATGCTGGCGTTCTTCGGCATCAACGTGGTGTTCCCGCTGTGGTTGCAGACCACGGTGGGCTATACCGCGACGTGGGCCGGCCTTGCAGCCGCGCCCGTGGGCGTGCTGGCCTTCGTGGTCTCGCCCTTCATCGGTGCCAACATCCAGCGACTGGAATTGCGCGGGGTGGTGACCTTCGCCTTCATCGTGTTCGCGTTCTGTTCGTTCTGGTTCGCCGAATTCACCAGCGACTCGTCGTTCGCGTCCATGTTGCCGCCGCGATTCATCATGGGCGTGGGCATCGCGTGCTTCTTCATTCCCCTGAACCAGATTTTCCTGTCCGGCTTACGTCCGGACCAGATTGCCAGCGCGTCTGGCCTGGCCAATTTCTTCCGCACGCTGGCGTCGAGCGTGTCCACCGCCGTGACAGTCACGCTATGGCAGCACCGCAGCGAGTTCCACCACGCCCAGCTGACGGAACATATCAACCAGGGCAGCGCTGCCACCACGCAATACCTGGCGCACCTGCAGGGTCTTGGCGCCACGGGCCAGACGGGCCTGGCAGTGGTCAACCAGGTGCTTACGCGCGAGTCCATGACGCTGGCCGTGAATGATGTTTTCTATGGCTGCGCCATCCTGTTCATCGTGTTGATACCGGTGCTGTGGCTGGCCAAACCGCCTTTCGGCAACGCTGGCGGGGCCGCGGGGCACTAGCCTCCGGCGGACTTGCCACGATCCAAGTGCCGCAGCGCGGCGGTTTCCGGGGTCAGAGTGAATACTCTGACCCCCAACCCCGCCAGCACGACTCACACATCTGCCTTGCGGAACTGGTGCGGCGCAATACGTTCTGCTACGTTTCGCCGCATGGCACAAACCCTCCGCATCATCAAGAAGTACCCGAACCGGCGTCTTTACGACACTGAGATCTCGAGCTACATCACGCTGGAGGAGGTTCGCCAGCTGGTGCTGGACGGCGAGAACTTCGAAGTGCGCGATGCGAAGTCGGGCGAGGATCTCACCCGCTCGGTGCTGCTGCAGATCATTGCCGAGCACGAGGAACACGGGCAGCCGATGCTCTCCCCGCAGCTGCTTTCGCACATCATCCGTTTCTACGGGGATTCGCTGCAGGGCTTCATGGGGCCGTATCTTGAGCGCAGCCTCCAGGTGTTCCTGGACCAGCAGCAACAGTTCCGCTCGCAGCTGAACAACCTGATGGGCCAGACGCCGTGGTCGATGCTCAACGAGCTCACCGAGCGCAACCTGGACATGTGGAAATCCATGCAACGCGGCTTCTTCGACGCCGCCGCGCAGAAAGCCCCGCCTGAGGCGCCGCCGGCCCGGCCGGCCGCGCGCGGCGGCAAGAAAGCCGGGTAAGCCCAGCTCCCGTTACGTTGCAGCGCAAGATGCGCCGCCCTGCACCAATTGCTGCGCCCGCACCTGATTCCATGCTGCGCAGCATGGACCGGCCAACGCCACCGACCTAGGTCCCGCTCCGTGTCCGCATCCGTCCCGCGCCATGTCACGAAATCCATCACGGTCATCGGTGCCGGGCTGGTGGGCGCGCTGGTGGCAACCCTTCTGGCCCAGGCCGGGTTTGAGGTGGATGTCTTCGAAAAACGCCCCGATCCGCGACGTGCGGGCGCAGGCGGCGGCCGCTCGATCAACCTGGCCCTGGCCGAGCGCGGCCTGCATGCGTTGCGTGCCACCGGACAGGCCGATCGTGTGCTTGCACAGGCGGTGATGATGCGCGGCCGCATGGTACACACGCCCGGGGGCCAGCCGGCCCTGCAGCGCTATGGCGTGGACGACAGCGAGGTGATCTGGTCGGTTTCGCGCGGCGGCCTGAACGGGCTGATGATCGACGCGGCCATCGATGCCGGTGCGCGCTTCCATTTTGGCCAGGGGCTGGTCCGGGCCGATTTCGACGCGGGCCGCATCACCCTTTCCGACGGCCATGCGAGCCGCGACGTCGAGGCCGCCGTGGTGATCGGCGCCGATGGCGCGGGATCCGCGCTGCGCACTGCCATGGGCGACCTGGGCGAACGGATCGAGCCGCTCGGCCACGGCTACAGGGAGCTGGAAATTCCTTCGTCGAAGGATCCGTCCACCCCGTTCCGGATCGAGGCCAACGCCCTGCACATCTGGCCCCGTGGCGGCTACATGTGCATCGCGCTGCCCAACCGCGAGGGCAGCTTCACCGTCACGCTTTTCCTGCCCGTGGACAGCGGCACGCCGAGCTTCGCGCAGATCCGCCAGGCGCCCGATGCGCGCGCGTTCTTCGCGCGCGAATTCCCCGATGCGCTGGAACTGATGCCCGACTTCGACCAGGACTGGTCCGGGCATCCGATGGGCACGCTGGCAACGCTCTACCTGGATCGATGGCACCTGGGCGGCCGGGCCCTTTTAATTGGCGACGCAGCCCATGCCATCGTGCCCTTCCACGGCCAGGGCATGAACTGCGGCTTCGAAGACGCAGCCGCGCTCGCCCGCCTGCTGGGCGAGCACCGCGGCGACACCGCCGTGGCCTTCGCCGCCTTCCAGGCCCAGCGCAAGCCCAACGCCGATGCCATCGCCACCATGGCGCTGGAAAACTACATCGAGATGCGTGATTCGGTGGCCGACCCGCACTACCTGCGAAAACGTGAACTGGGAAGCCTTCTGGCCGAACGCGCGCCTTCGCATTACATGCCACGCTATCGCATGGTTACCTTCACCCACCTGCCCTATGCCTATGCGCTCGAACGCGGCCTTGCGCAGGACACCCTGCTCGAGCAGCTGCTGAAGGGTCACGGCGCGGTATCGGAGGTGAACCTGGACGCCGCCGTCGCTACCCTGAAGGCCACCCTGCCCCCGCTGCCCGGCCACGGCCTTGGTTAACGCGCACGACACCGCGTATCGCCGCACGGACTACCGCGTGCGCCTGCCGCGCGGTGGCCATGCATCGATCCGAGTCGACGCACCGCTGCCAGCGGAGCTCTCCGCGGTGATCGGCGAGGCCTGCTGGGCGATCATCACCGGCTGGAATCCGGGCTCGGTCCGGCAGTCGCCGGAGGTGAACCGCGTCGCCCAACGGCGCCTGCTGAGCCTGCTCAAGGCCGCCAGCCCCTCCGTGCTGTGGCCCTCGGTGGGCGTGGGAAGCGAGCATTGGCGCGAGGCGAGCCTGTTCGTGGTGGGTATCGACGCCTGGCGGATCCTGGCCATCGCCGAGGCCTGCGGGCAGCACGCCATCGTCTGCGGCAAGGGTAAGGCCAAGCCGGCGCTGGCCTGGCTGTAGGCCCGCGACGGGTTGCCACATGGACGCCCACCCAAGGTTTTAAGGACAATCGCCCGACCGATGAGCGCCGAAGCACCCCTGCTGCATGCCCGCGCCCTTTGCTTCTCCCGCCAGGAAGAGCCGGTGTTCGGCCCGCTGGATTTCGACGTGGCCGCGGGCGACATCGTCCTGGTGGAAGGCGACAACGGCAGTGGCAAGACCACCCTGATGCGCCTCCTCACCGGCATCCTGCACGTGGACGAAGGCACTCTGGAACTGGAAGGCAAGCCGCTGCGCAATATCGACGCCGCCGGCCGCATCGTGTTCCTGGGCCACCAACTGGGCCTGAAGGCCGACCTTTCGCCCCTGGAAAACCTGCGGGTGGCCGAGGGACTGGCCGGCCGCCGTGACGGCGTGGACGCCATGGCCGTGCTGAGCGAGGTGGGCCTGGCGGGCTACGAAGACGAACCCGTACGCCGGCTTTCCGCCGGCCAGAAGAAACGTGCAGCGCTGGCGCGTCTCATGCTGGTCCCGGCCACCCTCTGGCTGCTGGACGAGCCCTACGCCAACCTCGACCGCGAGGGCATCGCCCTGGTCAACCGGCTGGTCCAGGCGCACGCCGACCGCGGCGGCGCGGCGCTGGTTTCCAGCCACGGCACGGTGACCTTCCTTGGCGGCGCCCCACGCGTCATCCGGATGCACGCGTGAGGGTGAGCACCGGCGCGGCCTGCGCGGCCCTCCTGCGGCGCGACCTGCTGCTGGCCTGGCGGCGGCGCGGCGACATTGCCATGCCGGTGCTCTATGCGCTGATCGTGGCCACGCTGTTTCCCTTCGCCCTGGGGCCGGAAGAGGCCCTCCTGCAGCGCATCGCCGGCGGGGTGATCCTGGTGACGGTGCTGCTGGCCATGCTGCTGGCCCTGGATGCAATGTTCCGCGGCGATATCGAGGACGGCTCGCTCGAACAATTGTTGCTGGCTCCGCAACCTCTGGCGCTGATGTTGGCAATAAGGATATTGGCTCACTGGATTACTACCGCCCTGCCGCTGATCATCATTTCCCCCTTGCTGGCGGGCATGCTGCACCTGCCCACGCCCGTGATGGGCGTGCTGGTGGTGGCGCTGCTGCTGGCCACCCCGCTGCTAAGCCTGATCGGCGCCATCCTGGTGGCGCTGACGGCCGGGACGAGGCGCTCTGGTATGCTTCTGGCGCTAATGTTGCTGCCCCTGTGCGTCCCCGTGGTGATCTTCGCCGCCGGCGCGGTGGCGGCTGCACAGCAAGGGCTGCCGTGGATTGCGCCCATCGCCTGGCTCGGCGCCGCCCTGGTGCTGGCCTTGGTGCTGGCCCCCCTGGCCTGTGCCGCGGCGCTGCGCATCGCGCTGGACGCCTGATATGACCCCACGGCGAATCTCCCGCCTGAACGAGACGCATGGCTAACTGGATCCCCACCTGGCTGCACCGCCTCGGCTCACCGCCGACGTTCTATCGCTTTGCAGGCATCGTGCGCCCATGGGCGCTGGCGCTGGCGCTCATCACCGGGGCGATCGCCGCCTACGGCGGCCTGGTGCTGGCCCCGGCCGATTACCAGCAGGGCGATGCCTACCGCATCATCTTCATCCACGTGCCCAGCGCCTGGATGAGCCTGTTCATCTATTTCGCCATGGGCGTGGCTGCGTTCATTGCGCTGGTATGGCGGATCAAACTGGCCGAAGTGGTGGCGATGGAATCCGCGCCCATCGGCGCGGCCTTCACCTTCATCACCCTGGTGAGCGGCTCGCTGTGGGGCAAGCCGATGTGGGGCACGTGGTGGACATGGGACGCCCGCCTCACCTCCGAACTGGTGCTGCTATTCCTGTACCTGGGAGTGATCGGCCTTTTTCACTCGTTCGAGGATCGGCGCCAGGGCGCACGCGCGGCAGCCTTCCTTGCATTGATTGGCGTGGTGAATGTGCCCATCGTGCATTTTTCGGTGAACTGGTGGAACACCCTGCACCAGGGTTCCACCGTGCGCCTGATGGGTCCCTCGCATATCGATGCGCGCATGCTGTGGCCGCTGCTGACGATGATGCTGGCCACCAAGTGCTATTACGTGGCGAGCCTGTTCGGCCGCGTCCGGGCGGACCTGGTTGCCATGGAAAGCGGCAAGGACTGGGTCAAGGCGCTGGCCGTGGAGGAAACGGCATGAATCAATTCCTCAACATGGGCGGTTATGCCTTCTACGTCTGGACCAGCTACGCGGTGTTCGCCGTGGTGCTGCTGGCCGACTACCTCGCGCCGGTGCTTCGCCGCCGCCGCAACCTGCGCGATGTCCGCGCCCGCATGGCGCGCCAGGGCGCGCGCCGCCGGAATGAAAACGCATGAATCCCACCCGCAAGCGCCGCCTCACCATTGTCCTGCTGGTGGTGGTCGCCGCCGTCGCCGCCGTGGGGCTGGCCGTGTTCGCCTTGCAGAACAACATGAATTACCTTTTCACCCCCAGCCAGGTGCAGGGCGGCCAGGCCACCCAGTACAAGAGCTTCCGCTTAGGGGGGATGGTCAAGTCCGGCTCCATCCAGCGCGCGAGCGATTCGTTGAAGGTGAGCTTCATCGTGGTCGATGCAGACGGTGCGATGCCGGTGGAATACACCGGCATCCTTCCCGATCTTTTCCGTGACAACCAGTCGGTGATCGCCACCGGTTCCATGGACGGCGCCCGTTTCGTTGCCAGCGAAGTGCTGGCCAAGCACGATGAAACCTATATGCCGAAGGAATTGAAGGACGCCATGGCCAAGGCCCACAAGAACAAGGTCATCGACGAGAAGGCCGACATGGAGACGGGCAAGTGATCCCCGAGCTTGGCCAGCTGGCACTGATCCTGGCCATGCTGCTGGCGCTCGTGCAGGGCGTGGTGCCGGTGTACGGCGCGTGGCGCGGCAACACCGCGCTGATGTCGCTGGCGCGGCCGATGGCCACGGGACAGTTCGTTTTCGTGGCGCTGGCCATGGGCATCCTGGTCCACGCGTTCCTCACGTTCGATTTCTCGGTGGGCTATGTCGCTGCCAATTCGAACCTCGCCCTGCCCTGGTACTACCGCATCACCGCGGTATGGGGCGCGCACGAAGGCTCGATGCTGTTGTGGGTATTCATCCTCAACGCGTGGACATTGGCGCTGGCGATCTTCAGCCGGCAGTTGCCTGATGCCTTCGCCGCCCGCGTGCTTGGCGTGATGGGTTTCATCGGCCTGGGGTTCCTGGCCTTCATCGTTTTCACATCCAATCCCTTCCTGCGCGAACTGCCGATGCAGCCCGATGGCGCGGACCTCAACCCCGTGCTGCAGGACCCGGGTATGACCTTCCACCCGCCCGTGCTGTACATGGGTTATGTGGGGTTCTCGGT
>NZ_DATHFX010000135.1:0-2630 GCF_035317885.1 Pinirhizobacter sp. | reverse complement strand
CCAGCGGCCCGCGGCCTTCGGCCAGGGCGTTGTTCAGTTCCGTCACCGTGATCCTGGCCATCTCAAGCGAATGCAGCAGTCGGCGGCGCTGCCACCACTTCAGCGCGATATAGGCCGCAAGCAGGGCCAGCATGACCTCGCCCGCCACGGTGCCTGCGCTGGCCAGGCTGGCCAGCAGGGTGTCGATCTGGGCGGAGAACACATAGCCGATGCCGATGGCAAGACCCGCCCAGAGCAGCGAACCCAGGCCATCCATCAGCACGAAGGCCGCGGGTGTCAGGCCCATCGCTCCAGCCATGGGGGGTGCAACGGTGGACAGCCCCGGCACGAACTTCGACACCAGCAGCAGCATGCCGCGCCAGCGCTGGAAGCGCAGTTCCGAGGTTTTCACGCACGAATCCGGGGACAGGGAGATACGGCAGATCGTGCGCATCACGCGTGAGCCGAAACGACGTCCGGCGATGTACCAGGCAAGGTCGCCCAGGAGGCAGGCCAGGATCGCCACCCCCACCAGTTGCGGCAGCGGCAGGCGGTCGATCGCCGCCAATGCACCGGACACGACCAGGGTGGGAACCGCGGGCAGGGGCACGCCTGCCTGCTCGACCAGCACGTTGATGAAGACCACCAACAGGCCGTATTGGGCGATGAGTTCAATGATGTGTTGAGCCATGACCGGTTCCGCGCCAGGACCGCCCCGTCGATGCCCGGAATAGTTGGGCCGTAGCCGCGGATTTGCAAGCTGCATATGGGGGTATGCCGATGTCCTGACCGCCATGGCATGGCCAACCACACCCTCAGGCTGCCTGCTGGCGGCCAGCCCTGTCGACGCCGCCGGCCATGGGCGGTAAACCCCTGGGGCCGGCCCGGCGATGGTGGCCACCGCGCCCACGCCCTTCCGCCTATAATCCCAGGCAAATTGTCGTACCTCTTTCAAAGGTTTCCATGAGCAGCGTGCCCGCGGCCCGTCAGGCCCTCGATTTCTCCAGCGTCCGGGATCTTGCCGCCGCCGACATGGCGCAGGTGGATGCCCTGATCCGTGCGCGACTGTCCTCCGACGTGGTGCTGATCAACCAGATCGCCGACCACATCATCGCCAGCGGCGGCAAGCGGCTGCGGCCCATGCTGCACACGCTCGCTGCACGTGCCGCGGGCTACACGGGCGATAACCACGCCAAGCTCGCCGCGATCATCGAGTTCATCCATACCTCGACCCTGCTGCATGACGACGTGGTGGATGAATCGGACCTTCGCCGCGGACGCAAGACGGCCAACGCGCTGTGGGGCAATGCCGCCAGCGTGCTGGTGGGCGATTTCCTTTATTCCCGTTCGTTCCAGTTGATGGTGGAACTGGACGACATGCGCATCATGCGCATCCTGGCCAACACGACCAACACCATTGCCGAAGGCGAGGTGCTGCAGCTGCTGAACATCGGTAACGCAGACGTTACCGAACAAGCGTACCTGGCGGTGATCGAACGCAAGACCGCGGTGCTCTTCGCTGCGGCCACGGAGCTGGGTGGGTTGCTCGGCGGCCTGCCCGCCACCGAGGTGGCGGCGCTTCGCACCTACGGCATGCAGCTGGGCTATGCGTTCCAGATCGCCGACGACCTCCTGGACTATCTGTCCGATGCCGGCACGCTGGGCAAGAACATCGGCGACGACCTGGCCGAGGGCAAGCCCACTTTGCCGTTGATCTTCGCTGCCGAACGCGCCAGCGAGGAAGACCGGCAATCGATGCGCCGCGCCATCGAGCAGGGCGGGCTGGAGTCGCTGGAGCCCATCATCGAAGCCATCCGCAAATCCGGTGCGCTGGAGCTTACCCGCGAGCGCGCACTGGCCCACGCCGATGCAGCGCTTGCCGCGCTCGAGGCGTTGCCGCCGTCGCCGTGGCGCGACGCGCTTGCCACGCTGGCCCGGTACTCGGTGGACCGGTCGTTCTGATCATGCGCAGGGTCTTCACCGGCCTGGGCCTGTTGGCGTGCATCGCGCTGGCCGGATGTGCGGCACCCACGCGCAGCTACCGGGTAGTCGGTTACATCAGCAACACCGAACACACCGACCGCATCGATGCCTCACGCATCGATACCTTGATCTACGCTTTCGCCCACGTCGACCACGACGCGGTAGTGCTGCGCCCGGAGGCCGCCACCTCGTTGGCGCAGGTGGTGGCGTTGAAGCAGGCCAATCCATCGCTTCGTGTGGTGATCTCCGTCGGCGGCTGGACGGCCGACGGATTCTCGCAGGCCGCTTCCTCGGTGGAAGGCCGGCAACGCTTCGCCAGCAGCGCGGCGCGGCTTGTGGCCGACCATCATGCCGACGGCCTGGATGTCGACTGGGAATATCCGACCCACGGGGAATCGGGCATCGCCAGCAGCCCGGCCGACCGGGCGAACTTCCCGCTGCTGCTGGCCGCCACGCGCAAGGCGCTCGATGCCCTGTCCGGCCACCACACCTTGAGCGCCGCGGTAGCCGATGGCGCCTTTGTCGACGGCGTGGATATCCCGGCGGCGAACCGGTACGTGGACTGGTTCAACCTGATGACGTACGACTTCGTCAATTCGCTCACGCCGACCACCGGCCATCACAGCGGCTTGCATCCGTCGGCGCTGGCACCGGCTGATGCGCGCACC
>NZ_DATHFX010000134.1:0-5291 GCF_035317885.1 Pinirhizobacter sp. | reverse complement strand
CAAACGCTCCGCTCATGTTTGCTGGCGGCCGTACTGTTGTTGCCCGGAGGCTGTTATTACGCACACGTTGCACGGGGGCAGGCATCGTTGCTGGTGCATCGCCAGCCGATCGATCACGTGCTTGCCGATCCGGCTACCGATGCGGACGTCGCGAACCGGCTGAAACTTGCCTTGCAAGCGCGACGCTTCGCTTCCGACGCGCTGGCATTGCCGCGCAATGGCAGCTATACCCGATACATTGATCTTCACCGCCCGTACGTGGTGTGGAACGTGTTCGCCACACCGGCCTATTCCATCAAGGCCATCAATCATTGCTATCCGATCGCCGGGTGCGTCGCCTACCGCGGGTATTTCTCGCAGGCAGAGGCCGTGCGCGAAGCGGATCGGCTGCGCGCCATGGGGAACGATGTGAGCGTGGGTGGCGTACCTGCGTATTCCACCCTTGGCTGGTTCGACGATCCGGTGCTTAGCAGCATGCTGCACTGGGACGACGACGAGCTGGCCGGCGAGGTGTTCCACGAACTGGCCCACCAGCGTGTCTACGTGGCCGGCGACACTGCCTTCAACGAGTCCTATGCCACGTTCGTTCAGCGGCAGGGCCTGGATGCCTGGCGCCACGCCAGGGGACTGGGTCCGGTAGATCCGCGTGGAGACCGCATGGAAGAGGCCTTTACACAGTTGGTGATCGATTTCCGGCAGTCACTGGCCGACATTTACGCCCGTGGCGGCGACGCGGCGACACTGGCTTCGATGAAACGTGCCGCCTTTGCCGACTTCCGTGAACGCTACGCACATTGGCGTGATGCGGACTTCGAAGGCGACAAGCGCTACGACGCCTGGGTGGCGGGGGATCTCAACAACGCCAGCCTGCTGCCGTTTGGCCTGTACGAGCAGTGGGTACCGGCTTTCACCGCCTTGTTCGCCCAGGTCCATGGCAACTGGACCGCCTTCCATGCGCGCGTGGCAGCGCTGGCCAGGAAGCCGAAGCAGGCGCGCCAGGCCGAACTTGAAGAGATGGCTACTTCGACCTGCGTGACGCCATGTGGCTGAGGTACGTCACCAGGTCGTCAAGGTCCGTATCGCTGAGCGTACGCTGGTCGAAGGCCGGCATCTTCGCCTCGGGCCAATGGCGCAGTTCCTGCGGGTTGCGCACCAGCTTCTTCAGGTAGGCGGTGCCCAGGTACTCGGTCGGCCCATGGGGGATGTTGAGGTCGGGCCCAAGCCTGGCATCGCCCTGGCCATTGAGCGTGTGGCAGGTGATGCAATCCTTCTTGAACACGGCGAAGCCCCGCCGGGCCGGTGCGTCCGCGGGCAGGGCGCCGTCGGGCAGCATGGCGGGGAAACGGGTGTCGACGTTGGTGGTGACGCGAACGGTGGCTACCTGGAAGGGCCACTGTTCGCGGCCCACGCCGGCCGCCGAAGGATCGGTCCACACCACATAGAACGGTCCCGCAGATGGCTTGCCCGACGCCACCGGGGGCCACGGATGGCCCTCAGGTTCGATCGCGAGCCAGCCGGTCGTGCGGCCGGCATCGACAATGAGCCGCGCCGGCACTTCGCCGGTGAACCCGTCGGTGGCGACGAACTGCACATGCGCGTCGGCGGCCATGCCCGGTAACAGCGAGCGCAAGGGCACCGCGCGGTAGTGCATGTACCGGTGGTAGACCGGGTCGTCGGGAATGAGGATGTCGCTCGCGTCCGGGCGTCCGCGCAACTGGGCCGCCGTCAGTACGCGAGAGTCTCCCAGGCCTTCGATGCGCAGATCCTGGGCCGCGGCGATACCGGGCATGGCGAGCAGTAGCGCGAACAACGGGCCGAGCAGCGTGGAAGGGCTTCGCATGTCAGAAGGCGGGCAGTACCGCACCCTGGTAATGGGATTGGATGAACGCCTTTACTTCTGGGCTGGTCAGCGCCCTGGCCAGCTTCTGCACACGAGGATCGTCGCGATTGTCATCCCTCGCAACCAGGAAATTGACGTAGGGCGAATCCTTGCCCTCGATCAACAACGCATCCTTCACCGGGTCGAGCTTGGCCGCCAGCGCGTAGTTGGTGTTGATCAGGGCGAGGTCCACTTCACCCAGTACTCGCGGCAGCATCGCCGCTTCCATCTCGCGGAATTTCAGGTTCTTCGGATTGGCCGTGATGTCCTTGAGCGTTGCCAGGCGGTCGTTCGGGTCGGCCAGGGTGATCAGCCCATTTTTCGCCAGCAACAGCAGCGCACGGCTGTTGTTGCTCGGATCGTTCGGGATCACCACGCTGGCGCCGTCGGGAAGTTCCGCGATCGACTTGTACTTGCGCGAATAGGCGCCGAACGGCTCGATGTGGACGCCGACCACAGTCACCAGGTGGGTACCGCGTTCGCGGTTGAACTGGTCAAGGTAGGGCTCGGTCTGGAAGTAGTTCACATCGATCTGCTTCTGCGCCACCTGCTGGTTGGGCTGCACGTAGTCGGCGAATACCCTGATGTCCAGGGTGATGCCCTCGCGGGCCAGCATGGGCTTGATCACGTTGAGGATTTCAGCGTGCGGCACCGCGGTGGCCGCCACCGACAGGTGTGTATCGTCGGCGGCCTTCTGCCCACAACCGGCCAGGGCCAGCATGGTGGCGGCGAGGAGGGGCAGGAGGGTCTTCATCGGTGCATGTCCGTGTTTTGTTGCGGTGCGGCAGCATAGCCTTCCAGACGTCCGGAAGGCAAAGGCGCCCTAGCGGTGGGACATCCGTCGCACGATGGCGTCGCCCAGCATCTGCAGCAGCTGTACCAGCAGTACCAGCAAGGCTACGGTCACGATCATGTAGTCGGGCTTGTAGCCCAGGTAACCGTACTGGTAGGCGAGGCTTCCCAGGCCGCCGGCGCCGATGATGCCGCCCATGGCCGTATAGCCCACCAGCGCGATGGCGGTCACGGTGATCGCGGCGACGATACTGGCGCGGGCCTCGGGAAGCAGCACGCGCCGCACGATCTGCCCGGTGGTGGCGCCCATGGCCTGGCTCGCTTCGACCACGCCGGCGCCCACTTCGCGCAAGGCGCTTTCCACCAGCCGTGCGAAGAACGGCGCGGCGCCGATCACCAGCGGCGGGATCGCGCCGCGGATGCCGATCGTTGCGCGCATCAGGAAAAAAGTGAGCGGCATCATCAGGATCATCAGGATGATGAACGGGATTGAGCGCAGTACGTTCACCACCAGCGACAGCGCGGCGTAGCTGCGGGGACTGTCGTGCAGTTGGTCGCGGCTGGCCAGGAACAGCCATATGCCCAGCGGCAGGCCGATCACCACCGTCAACAGCAGCGAGCCACCGAGCATCAGCAGGGTGTCGATGCAGGCCTGGCCGATTTCCGTCCAGTCGGTAATGTTGGGGAACCACTGTTGCAGCAGTGAAGGCGCATTCATCGGGCGATCTCCTGCACCACCACACCCGCGGCGCGAAGCTGCGCCACGGCGGCATCGATGCGGTCCCCGCGCATGGCCAGGGTGAGCTGGCCGTAGGGCATATTCTTGATGCGGTCGATCCGCCCGGACAGCAGGTTGTATTCAATGCCGGTGTCGCGCACCACCGCCGACAGGGTCGGGGCATAGGTGGTCTCGCCGCGGAACGACAGGCGCATCAGGTTTCCTGTCACGCCGCTGTAGTCCGGGCCGCCTTCATCGCCATGCTCGGCCTCGCTGACGAAGCGCCTCGTGGTGGGATGCTCCGGGTGCAGGAAGACATCGACCACGTTGCCCAGTTCCACCACGCGTCCGGCGTCGAGCACAGCGACCCTGTCGCAGACGCGGCGGATCACGTCCATTTCGTGGGTGATCAGGACGATGGTGAGGCCGAGCTCCCGGTTGATGTCCAGGAGCAGGTCCAGTACCGAGGCGGTGGTTTGCGGATCGAGCGCACTGGTGGCTTCGTCGCACAGCAGCACCCGCGGCTTGTTGGCCAGGGCGCGCGCAATGCCCACGCGCTGCTTCTGGCCGCCCGACAGTTGGGCAGGGTAGTTGTCCGCGTGCCCGGCAAGGCCGACCCGCTCGAGCAGTTCCTGCACCCGCCGGGCAATGGCCGCCTCGTCCATGCCCGGCCTCAGGCGCAGGGGAAAGGCGATGTTTTCGCGCACGGTGCGCGAGGACAACAGGTTGAAATGCTGGAAGATCATGCCGATACCGGCACGCAGGTCGCGAAGCGCCGCGCCGTCGATGCCGGTGACGTCCGCACCTTCGATCACCACACGGCCCGCCGTGGGCCGCTCCAACAGGTTGATCAGCCGCAGCAGGGTGGACTTGCCGGCCCCCGAATGGCCGATGATGCCGAACACCTCGCCCGCATCGATGGCCAGGTCCGTCGGCTGCAGGGCGGGTATGTCACGGCCGCGCACGCGGTAGGACTTGGCGACGGCCTTCAGGGTGATCAAAGCGGGGTGGTCGGTCATGCCCGGATCTTAACCTGCATGGATGGCCGGCGAAGGTTTAGACTTCCGTATCTTCAATACGCGCGGGGACTACCGATGGCTTCCATCTACGACTTCAGCGCAAGCGACATCGAAGGTCGCGAGCGATCGCTTGGGGAGTTCCAGGGCAAGGCGTTGCTGGTGGTGAACGTGGCCTCCAAGTGCGGCTTCACACCGCAATACAAGGGCCTGGAGCAGCTGCAGCGGGACTTCGCCGGGCAGGGGTTTGACGTGCTGGGTTTCCCCTGCGATCAGTTCGGCCACCAGGAGCCGGGTGACGAAGCACAGATCCGCGAGTTCTGTTCGCTCACCTATGAAGTTTCGTTCCCGATGTTCGCCAAGGTCGAGGTCAACGGCGACCAGGCCCATCCGCTGTACCGCTGGCTCAAGCACGAAGGCAAGGGCATCCTGGGCAGCGAGGCGATCAAGTGGAACTTCACCAAGTTCCTGGTGGATCGACAAGGCCAGGTCGTGCGCCGCTACGCGCCCACGGACACTCCGGAGAAAATCGCCCGGGACCTTCCCGGCGTATTGGGCGGCGAGACGGTCTAGAGTCGAGGTTTGCAGTCGCGCGCTGTGTCACTTAGCCTATTCGGTCCCTCAAGGCAAAGAGCCGTCCGATGAAGATCGCCAAGAACTCCGTTGCATCGTTCCACTACACCCTCACCAACGATGCCGGCGAGGTGATCGACAGCTCCGATGGCCGTGAGCCGCTGGCCTACATCCATGGCGAGGGCCAGATCGTCCCGGGCCTGGAAAACGCGCTGGAAGGGCGCGAGAAGGGTGACAGGCTGAATGTCGACGTCGCACCCGCCGAAGGCTATGGCGTAAAGCACGACGAACTCATCCAGGTGGTGCCGCGCGA
>NZ_DATHFX010000133.1:0-12156 GCF_035317885.1 Pinirhizobacter sp. | reverse complement strand
CGCGCACCGCGGTGGCGCGGAACACCGCGTTGGCGAGGGCAGGTGCGGCGGTGGGCATGCCCAGCACGCTGGCGCCCGCGGGCGCAGCTTCCGACGGCACGATGATCACCTCCACTTCGTTAGGCATCTGAGCGGCGTTGGCGATGGGATAGTCGCGGAAATTCTTCTGCTGCACCTGGCCGTCACGGAAGGTGATCGACAGGTTCATCGCGGTGGAAAGTGCGTCGAACGTGCCACCCATCACCTGGGCCTCGAGCCCCAGTGGATTGACCGGCTGGCCCACGTCCACCGCACAAACCGCGCGTATGACGTCGATCTGGCCGTTGCCCTTGTTCGCCACCTCGATGGCGTGGGCCACGTAACCGCCGTTGACGTAATAGCAGGCCAGGCCGAGCCCGGTTTCGCTGTGCACCCAGCGTTGCCAGCCGATGCGGTCGGCAACCTGGCGCAAGACATTCACCAGCCGTCCGGTGTCGACGGTGGGACCGCCCGGTCCGCGATACGGTAGTTGTCGCGGCTCACCCAACAGGCGCAGGCGTACGTCCAGCGGGTTGGCCTTCAACGCGTTGGCGATCTCGTCGATGAAGCTTTCGCTGGCAAACGCATGCGACAGATGCGGCGTGCCGCGCCACTCGCCGCGCGGTACTGGCGTATCGAGCGCGTACCAGTTGCTGCGGAAGTTGTTGACCAGGCCCGCGGGCATGGCGTCCTGCACGAGCTCGGACATCCACGGCCGCGCCGGCGCCGGAAGGTCGCGGCTGGGGCTGGCCATGTTCTGCACCCAGCCGGTGATGCCCTTGCGCTGGTCGATGGTGGCGCTCATGCGGTGGATCGTCGGCGCACGCCATGCATCGTGGGCGAGGTCTTCGTCGCGCGTCCACATCACCTTGATCGCGCGGTTGCGCAGCGGCTCGGGTTTCTCGGCCATGGCGATGATCATCGCTTCGGCCAGGTGGTCGTGCAGCAGCCGGCGGCCGAAGGCGCCGCCACCGCGCGGCACGTCGATGCGGATCTGCGAGGCGCGCAGGCCCGTCATGCGCTGCACGATGGTGTAGGCATCGCGCGGTGCCTGCGAGGCGGTCGTGACCACGGCACTTGTGTCCGGGTCCACGCGCACCGTGCACGACAACGGTTCGGCCACGGCGTGGGCGATCCATGGCTGCACGTAGGTTGCATCGATGCGGCGCGCGCCCTTCTTCTTCAAAAGACCCACGGCATCGCCATCGTCGCGCAGCACGGTGACCAGCGCGTCCGGGCTGTCGAAGGCTACCTGCGCCTGTTTTTCCAGGTCCGACAGGGTCGGGATGGGATGTGCGCCAGGCTTCCAGGAGAGCTTGAGTTTCTTCCGGCCTTCCAGCGCCGACCAGGTGTCCTCGGCAAGCACCGCCACGGCTGGCGCCAGCGCGGTCATCCCCAATCCCTGGCCGGCTTCCGGCTGGAGCTGGATCACCTGCAGCACGCCCTTGACCTTCAGCGTATCGCCGGTATCCACCGTATCGAGCGTGCCGCCCGGGTAGGGACAGCGCGAAAGTACCGCGACCATGCCGTCGCCGTCGGTAGCGTCAATGGCGTAGATGAGTTTGCCCGTAACCACGGCGTGGGCATCGACGTCGCCCACGGGCTGGCCCACCAGGCGGAAGCGGTCGGGAGTTTTCACTCTTGGCGCGGTGTCGGGTACGGCAAGCTGCGACGCGGCTTCGGCAAGCTGGCCATAATTCACGCGACGGCCATCCGGGGCGATCACCGTGCCGTTCTCCACGCGCAGTTGCCCTGCGGCCACGCCCAGGCGTTGCGCTGCAGCCTGCAGCAGCATCGAGCGGGCCAGTGCGCCGGCCTGGCGCATGTCGGTCCACGCCGCGGGGATGCTGTCGCCCTGGCCGCTACGTTGGCGGCCGTAAAGCCAGCGCGGCTCGCCATTGCCGTCTTCCACGCCCAGGCCCAGGGGCACCACCACCACGCGTGTCCAGTCGGCGTCGAGTTCCTCGGCAACCAATCGCGGCAACGACGTGGCCGTGCCTTCGCCGTTGTCCGGGTCGCGCGCGCCGATGAAGATGCGGCCGTCGGCGTCCAGCCGTAGGTACGGCCCCACCTGGCTCCAGGCATCGCCCAGTAGCGCCAGCGGCACGGGAGGAGCGTCGGCGCGGGCACTGCCGATGCCCACCACCAGCGCGCCGGCGGTGCCGGCCATCACCTTCAAAAAACGTCGGCGCGAAAGCCACAGCGTGTCCGTCATCAGCCGGCGTCCCGCATGGCTTTGGCGGCACGCTTGATCGCCTTGCGCACCCGCGGGTAGCTGCCGCACCGGCACAGCGTGCCGATGCGGTCGATATCGGCGTCTGAAGGGTCGGGTTTGCGGGCAAGCAGATCGGCCGCCGCCATCAACTGGCCAGGCTGGCAGTAGCCGCACAGCACGGCATCTTCATCGATCCATGCCTGTTGCAGGGGATGCAGGCTGCCATCGGGCTTGCTTAAGCCCTCGACGGTGGTCACGTGCTTGTTGGCAAGCTGGCCCATGGTAAGCCGGCACGCCTGCGCGGCCTTTCCGTCCACCAGCACCGTGCAGAAACCGCACTCGCCTTCGTCGCAGCCGTATTTCGCGCCGGTCAGCCGCAGTAGGTCGCGCAGGTACCACAGCAACGGCAGGGCCTCGTCGCCGGTGTGGCGGAAGCGTTTGCCGTTGACCACCAGTTCCATGCCCTCGCGGATGGGCTCAGGCTTGATTTCACTGGTGGGTGGCGCTTGCAGGACTTGCGGCTGCTGCATGATTTCTCCTGGTTATTTCCCTATTCTCACATTGTCCGCCGTGTTTTAGACGTGGCTTTTACTGAACAGCCGTCGCCAGACTAGGTAAACCGGGATACCGGCAAGCACGATCAGTACGCCGACGCCCGCATTCGTCGGGTTGTCCAGCATGGTCACCACCACCACGGCGGCCACCGCGCCGATGAACAGCAACGGCAGCCATGGATGCCATGGCGCACGGAACGACGGGTTGGCTGCATCGTGCCTGCGGTACCAGAACAAGGTGGTGACGGTAACCGCGCAGGCGAGCCAGTCGGCAAAAGTGGCGTAGTCGAGCAACTGGCCGTAGCTGCCGCTGGCGGCCAGCACGATCGACCATGCAGCCAGCAACATCAGGGCCACGTTGGGTGTGCGCCAACGAGGGTGCAGGCGCGCCACGCTGCGGAAGAACAGGCCGTCCTCGCCCATGGCCTGCAGCACGCGCGCGCCGGAAACCAGCGTGATGTTGCAAAAACCCAGCGTGGATATCGCGATGCCCAGCGCGATGGCCTTGGCGCCCGCGTCGCCGAAAACACGGCGCATGACGTCCGCCGCCGGTGCCTCGCTGCTGGCCAGGCCCCCGTGGCCCAGCACGGACAGATAGGCATAGTTGGCAAGGACATAGGCCGAGATCACCACCAGCATGCCCAGCCCCAGGGCTCGCGGCAGGGTACGTTGCGGGTCGCGCACTTCGCCGCCGAGGTTGTTGAGGTAGGTGAAACCGCTATAGGCGAAGAGCACCGGCAGGAAGGCACCGGCAAAGCCCACACCGTGCATGCTGGGGTCGGCCGACAGCGCCTGCGTGCTGCCGGCGCCGGCGAAGGCAAGGCCGGTGACCACCAGCGCCACCACGGCCAGGAGTTTGAGGATGGTGAAGACGTTCTGGATGCGCGCGCCGGTGCGGATGCCGAAAAGGTTGATGCCGGTGACGAACACCAGCGCGCCGATGGTCAGTGGCAGGGCAAGGCCCGCCGGAAGGCCGAAGGCGGCGAGGGCGTAGCCGGAAAACACCGTGGCGACGGCGGCGGTGCTGCCCGAATAGATCACCAGCAGCATGGTCCAGCCGAACAGGAACCCCGCCATGGGGCCATAGGCTTCGCGCAGGTACACATAGCTGCCGCCGGCGCGGGGCCGGCGTGCACCCAGTTCGGCGTAGCAGAGCGCGCCGACCAGGGTGAGCAGGCCCGCCGCCACCCAGATCGTCAACAGCGACAAGCCCGATTCGGTACGCTGGGCGGCGATGTTCGGGCTGCGGAAGATACCGCCACCGATGATGCCGCCGACTACGATGAGCGCCGCGTCGCGCAAGCCCAGGCTGCGGACGTAGCCCTCCGGCGGGTTGGGTGATGACATCGAGCTTTCCCCAAGGTCGTAAAAGGCCAGAGAATGGCGGGCTTGGGCGCATCGGGCAAGCGTTGCCAGGCAGACTTGAGCCAGTTCCGAGGCATGTGCCTTGCTGCCGTTGCCTTTTCCCTGACGCAGCGCAACACTCACAGGATTTGGCAAACCCCCTCGGAAGATTCCCGTGAGCCTTGTGTTTCCGGCCCCGCTCCCCGCGGACGCCCCCTGGATTGTGATGAAGTTCGGTGGCACCAGTGTCGCCACCGCCCCCCGCTGGCGGAATATCCTGGAACTGGCCGCCAGCCGCCGCGCCGAAGGCGCCCGCGTGTTGATCGTGGTATCGGCGCTATCGGGGGTGACCGACGCGCTCAAACATATCGCGTCCCAAGGCGACGTCATCGATCGCGCGGCGCAGGCCCGCGCCCTGCGCGAACGCCACCACGCCCTGTGCGACGAAATGCTGCTGGATGTGCCGGCGAACCTGCATGCGCGCCTGGACAACCTGGCGACACTTGCGGCAGACGGCCACGCCGAGCTCGGTGAACTGCCCTGGTCGGCCCAGGTGCAGGCGCATGGCGAGCTGTTGTCCAGCACGCTGGGCGCGGCCTTCCTTACCGCGCAGGGCCTGCCCACCACCTGGCTCGATGCGCGCGAGTGCCTGCACGCGGTGGCGCTGCCCAACCAGAACGAACGCACCCGCGTGCTCTCGGCGATGGTCGAGGCCCGCCACGACCGCGTTTTGTGCGCGCGGCTGGCGGAGCTTGGCGAGGTGTTCATTACCCAGGGCTTCATTGCCCGTGACGAGGAAGGCCGCACGGTGCTGCTTGGCCGGGGAGGCTCCGATACCTCTGCTGCGTATTTCGGCGCGTTGTTGCACGCAGCACGGGTGGAGATCTGGACCGACGTCGCCGGCATGTTCAGCGCCAATCCGCGCCAGGTGGCCGGCGCGCGCCTGTTGCAGAAGCTCGATTACGAAGAAGCCCAGGAAATCGCTTCCACCGGCGCCAAGGTGCTGCACCCCCGCTGCCTGTCGCCGCTGCGCGAACCGCGCGTACCCTTGTTGATCAAGGACACCAACCGCCCCGAACTCGACGGTACCGTGATCGGCCCGGAGGTGCGCGAACAGGCACCCAGCATCAAGGCGATCAGTGCACGCAAGAACATCACCCTGGTGGCGATGGAATCGGTGGGCATGTGGCAGCAGGTGGGCTTCCTGGCCGATGTGTTCGCCAACTTCAAGAAGCACGGGCTGTCGGTGGATCTGATCAGCTCTGCCGAGACCAACGTCACGGTGTCGCTGGACCCCACCGAGAACCTCCTCGATTCCGACGCCGTGGCCGCGCTCGCGGCCGACCTCGCCAAGGTCTGCCGCGTGAAGGTGATCGCTCCTTGCGCCGCCATCACGCTGGTCGGCCGCGGCATGCGTTCCATGCTGCACAAGCTGTCAGCGGTGCTTGCCGAGTTCGGGCAGCTGCGCGTGCACCTGATCTCGCAGTCGTCGAACAACCTCAACATCACCTTCGTGGTCGATGAAGACGTGGTCGACGACATCCTGCCGCGCCTGCACGACATGCTGATCGGTGCCGGCGCATTGCGCACCGACGATAGCCTGCTGTTCGGCCCGGCCTGGCAAACGCTGTATGGCTCGGTTGCCGAGGTGAAGCCCATGCGCGCCTGGTGGCGCGACGAGCGCGACACCTTGCTCAAGCTCGCCGCCGAGCGCTCGCCGCGCTACGTGTACCACCTGCCCACCGTGCGCGGGCAGGCGCGCAAGCTGCATGCGCTGGGCAGCGTCGATCGCCTGCACTATGCGGTGAAGGCCAATACACATCCGTCCATCCTCAAGACGCTGGCCGAGGAAGGCTTCGCCCTGGAATGCGTATCGCCCGGTGAGCTGGCGGCGGTGATGGCCGCGGTGCCCGAATCCACGCCCATTCTCTACACGCCGAATTTCGCCTCGCGCGCGGACTTCGTCGCGGGCCTGGCCACGCGGGCCACGATCACCATCGACGCGGTGTTCCCGCTCGAGCACTACGCCGCGATGTTCGCTGGCCGCGAATTGATGCTGCGCATCGACCTGGGCCGGGGCCTGGGCCATCACGAGAAGGTCAAGACCGGCGGCATCGGCAGCAAGTTCGGCATCCCCATCGAACAGCTCGATGGCGCATTGCGCCTGGCCCGCGAGGCTGGCGCGCGGGTGATCGGCCTGCATGCCCACTTAGGCTCGGGCATCCTCGATGCCGCGCATTGGGGCGAGGTGTACGGACAGCTGGCGGCGCTTGCCGAGCGCGTGGGCAGCATCACCGTGCTCAACATCGGCGGCGGCCTGGGCGTGCCCTCTCATCCGGGCGAGCCATCGCTGGACATCGACGCGCTGGCAAAGGTGCTGGCGCAGGTGCGCGCGTCCTACCCCCAGTTCTCGCTGTGGATGGAGCCGGGCCGCTACCTGGTGGCCGACGCCGGCGTGTTGCTGGCCCGTGTGAACCAGGACAAGGGCAAGGGCACCGTGCGCTACCTGGGCGTGGATACCGGCATGAACAGCCTGATCCGCCCCGCGTTGTACGATGCCTGGCATGACATTGCCAACCTCTCGCGCCTGGGGGAACCTGCCACGGCGATGTACCAGATCGTCGGCCCGATATGCGAATCGGGTGACATCCTGGGCGAAGACCGCCGCCTGCCCGAATCGAACGAGGGCGATGTGATCCTGGTCGCCCAGACCGGAGCCTATGGTGCGGTGATGAGTTCCCGTTACAACCTGCGCGACGACGCCGACGAAGTGGTGCTGCCATGAGCCTTGACCCGCGCCAGGCGCAGAGCTTCCATTTCGTTCGCCACACCTATGCCAACGGTGTCGCCGAACTCGTCTATCGCTTCGACGACGGCGAGGAACTGATCGAGCGTGTGCGGTTTCCCGACGCTCCCTTGGTGCCTGCCGAGCGCGCTGGCGCGCTGGCGGCGGTGTTGCGCCTGCTGCACCTGATGGCTGGAGTGAGCTACTACAAGGCCGCCGTGCCCGAAACGATCGTGGTGCACGGCGAGCAACCCGACGACGCCACGGCGGATCTCCTCGACGCGCTGTACCTGCATGGCCTGGCCGAGTTTGCCTATCGCAACGGGCTGGACCTGCGTGGCCGCGTGCGTTTTCCCCGTGGCGGACACCTGCCGCCGGCGGGTGTGCTGCAGCTTCCCCGCCGCGCGCTGCTTCCGATCGGCGGTGGCAAGGATTCGGTCGTGGTGGTCGAGGCGGTGAAATCCATCGGCGCCGACGCCACGGCGAGCTGGGTGGGCAATTCGCCGTTGATCGCGGCCTGTGCCGCTCGCACCGGCCTGCCGATGTTGAACATAGGCAGGGAATTGAGCCCGGGGCTGTTCGAGCTCAATCGCCTTGGCGCCTGGAACGGGCATATTCCGGTAACTGCAGTGAATTCGGCGATCCTCGCCATGGCCGCGGTGATCTATGGCTATAGCGCAGTGGTGTTCGCCAACGAGCGTTCCGCGTCGGTCGCCACGCTCGAGTACGAAGGCCAGGAAGTGAACCACCAATGGAGCAAGGGCTTCATGTTCGAGCAGGCTTTGCAGGGGTACCTGCACAGTCACGTAGCCCAGGACCTGGACTATTGCTCGCTGCTGCGCCCGCATTCGGAACTGGCCGTTACCCGCGCCTTTGCAAGGCTGGGCGCGCCGTATTTCGACGTGTTCTCCAGCTGCAACCGCAACTTCCGCATCCTGGGTCCCAAGCCCGCCGACCGTTGGTGCGGGCAGTGCCCGAAATGCCACTTCGTCTTCCTGGCGCTGGCGCCGTTCATGCCCAAGCCCCGGTTGCTCACCATCTTCGGGCGCAACCTGCTCGACGACGAATCGCAGGCGGCCGGCTTCGACGCGCTGCTGGAGTTCCGCGACCACAAGCCGTTCGAGTGCGTGGGCGAGGGCGCCGAGGCGCGCGCCGCCATGCATACGTTGTCGCAACGCGCCGAATGGAAGGAAGACGCGCTGGTAGCGCGTTTCCGCCGCGAGATCCTGCCGCAACTGGATGCTTCATTACTGGCCGTGGAACCGTAGCTGCAGCCGGCTTCCGCGCACCTGGTGCCAGCGTGGCTGCACGGGGCGCTGGATGCACTGGACTAAGCTCGAAGGACGGCGCATCGCGGTCTGGGGCTTCGGCCGCGAGGGCCGCGCCACCCTGGCGTGGTTGCGCAAGCGCCTGCCCGGCGCGCCGCTGGCGCTGTTCTGCCTGCCGTCGGAAGAAGATGAAGCGCGTGCTTTCGGCCAGGCGCTCGGTTCGCTCGACGTCCGCACGGCTGTGCCTGATGACGGCCTGCTGGCCGCCTTCGACGTCGTGGTGAAGTCGCCGGGAATTTCCGCGTATCGAAGCGAGATCCTCGCCGCCAGGAAACGTGGCACGGCGTTCACTTCCGGGACTGCGCTGTGGTTCGCGGCGCATCCGGAGGCGCGCACCATCGCGGTAACCGGCACCAAAGGGAAAAGCACAACGACCGCGATGATCGCGCACCTGGCGCGTTCGCTGGGTGTGCGCACCGCGCTTGCAGGGAATATCGGCCTGCCGTTGCTGGAACTGGACGGTGAGCAGGCGGACCTATGGGCGATCGAGCTTTCAAGCTTCCAGACCGCCGAAGCCACCAACGTGGACCTGGGCGTGGTCACCAGCCTGTACGAGGAACACCTGGACTGGCACGGCAGCGTCGAGCAGTACGTGCAGGACAAGCTTCGCCTGGCCGATGCCTCGAAGGCGCTTTTGATCAACGGCCAGCAGGGCACGTTGATCGAGCGCACGCAGGGTCACGCCGGGCGTTTCTTTTTCGGCCGGCCCGATGGCTGGCACGTAGACGGCGGCTGGATCCACCGCGGTGGTGATCGCGTAGTGGAGGCGTCGATCATCCCGGCGCCGGGCGCGCATAACGCCCTGAACGCCTGCGCCGCCCTGGCCGCGATCGAACACATGGGCCTGGACGCCGTGGCCGCCGCACCGGCGCTGGCTTCGTTCCACGCGCTTCCCCACCGACTGCAACCCCTGGGCGAACGCGACGGCATCACCTACATCAACGATTCCATCAGCACCACGCCGATGGCGACACTGGCCGCGCTGGAGACCCTCCAGGGCAAGCGTGTGGCGGTGATCGTTGGTGGCCATGACCGCGGGCTGGACTGGCACGGCTTTGTTGATGCGGTGAAGGACAGTCCACCTGCGGCGATCGTTTGCCAGGGCAAGAACGGGCCAAGAATCCACCATCTTCTGGAGGAGGCTGGCGTGACGAACGTGTCGCTTCATGCGGATGTCGCGCACGCCTTTGAATTCGCTCGAGCGTCCGTTGGCAACGGTGGAACAGTGTTGTTATCTCCTGGCGCCCCGAGTTTCGACCAGTTCAAGGATTACGCTGACCGCGGGCGAGCATTCGCAGCCATGGCTGGCCTCGACCTTGAGGCAGGCAGCATCGTGGGGCTTGGCGTCCAGTAAAGCTGCTGCGTTAGGCATGGTGTTTCTGCATAAGTTTTCGTCGCGCACGGCATTGATAATCGGCTCGGCGCAATTCGAGAGCACCATGCCACGCAAGAACAAATACATCGGAAGCAATTTCGACGACTTTCTCGCTGAGTGCGGAATCCTTGAAGAAGTAACCGCTGTCGCGAAGAAGCGGGTCGTCGCATGGCAAATCGAGCAGGCCACGAAGACCCAGCCTCTACCCAAGGCCGAGCTCGCGGCGAAGCCGGGAGCCAGCCTAGGGGCGTTGAGCTAACGACTCGACACCAGAGATGGCAGCTAGGCAGGTAGGCGGCCACTCCAATCGGCCGGATTCCTCTTCACGCTCCCACACCCTATGATGCGCGGAACCTCCGCCGAACGAACCCAAGCCCATGCCGCAGCCGCGCCGCGTGTTTTCCATGATCCGGGAATTCCACCTGGCGGACTGGTTCACTCTGGGCAATGCCGTGAGCGGGGTGAGTGCCCTGTTCTCGACGATGAGCTACCTGCAGTACGGCGAGCGCTGGCACCTGTACCTGGCCTGCGCGCTGGTGGCGCTGGCGCTCATATTCGACGTGCTCGATGGCCGCGTGGCGCGGTGGCGCCAGAAGAGTTCGGCCATGGGCCGGGAGCTTGATTCACTCGCCGACGTGATCTCCTTCGGCGTGGTCCCGGCGGTGATCGGCTACGGCTGCGGCATGCAGGGCTCGCTCGACCGCGTGGTGCTGGCGTTCTTCGTCGCCTGCGGTGTGTCGCGCCTGGCGCGCTACAACGTTACCGCGGAAGCCAATTCGCAGGACGGCAAGGTGAAGTTCTTCGAGGGCACGCCGATCCCGACATCGCTGGTGCTGGTGGCGATCATGGCCTGGGCGGCATACGACGGCGCCATTGGAGATGCCTTGTGGCTAGGCGTGGCGCAGCGGGGCGTGTTCGAACTGCATCCACTGGTGTTGATGTTCGCGATCTCCGGCTCGTTCATGATCAGTCGCATCCGCATACCGAAATTCTAGCGTTGTCGCATCGCGACCGGGGTCAGAGTCGTAACTCTGACCCCCATGCCAGGCTACTTCCTCAAGCCGCCAGCGCGGTCTCGATTGCCTTGGTGAGCTTCGGATCGTCAGGCGTGACATCCGGATCGAAGCGGCCCACCACATTGCCCTTGCGGTCAACCAGGAATTTCTCGAAGTTCCAGGTGATGTCGGTCTTGCCTGGTGGCAGCAGGTTCTTCGCACCCAGCTTCTCGCGCAGCTGGCCGCCGTCCTTCGGGGTGGCGTCAGGCTTCGCCTGGATCAGCGAGCTGTACAGCGGATGGCGGTCGGGGCCGTTGGCATGCACTTTCCCGAACAACGGGAATTGCACGTTGAAGTTGGTTTCGCAGAAGGCTTTGATCTCCTCCTCCGTGCCCGGCTCTTGCCCTGCGAAGTCGTTGCTGGGAAAGCCCAGCACTACCAGGCCCTTGTCGCGGTAGGTCTCGTACACTGATTCAAGGGCTTCGTACTGCGGGGTAAGGCCGCACTTGGAGGCGACGTTGACGATCAATAGCACCTTGCCTTCCCAGGGCGCCAGGGTGGTCTTCTTGCCATCGATGTCGTCGACGGCGATGTCGTACAGGGGCGATGCCATGGTTATTTCTCCAGTCGGTAATTGAAGCTGGCGCGGGAGAACTCGCTGGCGTTCTGTGCCTCGAAGTTCCAGCGCCGGCTGAACAGGTAGCGCAGCGTGATCACCTGGCCCGGTTCGAACAGGCCCACCCCATAGCTTAGGTAAAGTCGCGGCGAAAGATATTTGCCTACCGTGAAGGCGCTGCTACCGTTGAGTGCATCGCTGTTCTGCACCCCGATGTCGTCCACGCCGATGCGGCTGCCGATCTTCTTGGCCAGGAGGTCGCCCGCGGCCGAGCCCAGCGCCTGGGCCGCACTGCCGACGAGGTTGCCCTCGCCACCCTTCACCTGGCTTAAGGGTTTGCCGGTGATCAGGTAGGAAAGCGCATCGGACTGCTCCATCGTGGGCTCCGAGAACACCGTTAGCACGGGCCGGCGCGCGGTGCCTGAGACATAAAGGCCCACCTTCTGGCCATCGTCCACGGTGGAGTTGGGGTTGATCTTGCGCGAGGCGCGGATGTTCAGCCCCGGGTTGTCGATGGGCGTGGAAGCGAACAGCAACTGGCCGCGTTCGATGTTGAGGTTCTGGCCATAGGCGCGGTAGACGCCGTCCACCCGGATCTGGCCCTGGCCACTGGTGACGCGGCCGGGCCGCTCGCGCACGGCCAGTACGCCCGATACCTTGCCGTCCATGCCGAAGCCCACCAGATGGGTCTTCTGGCCGAGGTCCACCGAGATATCGGCGCTGATCGGCGTGGCTTCTTCTTCCTGCTGCTGGTTCTTTTCATCCACCACCACCACGTCGGGCGAGGCCTTGGTGGCGCCCGCGCCGGGAAGGCGCGACACGTCGACGTCGGCCAGGTCCAGCGTGACCTTGCCGTTGACGGCGATGCCTTCCTTGCTTTGCTTCACGGTGAGGGCCGGCGAGATCACCACCTGTGCCGCGGGAAT
>NZ_DATHFX010000132.1:0-2007 GCF_035317885.1 Pinirhizobacter sp. | reverse complement strand
ACCCAGCACCTTTACCACCACTGGCACGCCGCCTGCGCCGCCCACGGGCTGGCCATCGAACGCGTGCTCGAACCCATGCTCGATCCCAATGACATCCCGCCCGGGGCGCGCTTTGACGCACGTGCGCTCGAGGTGCCGGTGGCGCTGGTGTTTGGTTTAAGGCGAAGCACATGAATGCCATTCGTTCCCTGTCCTTACCCGTGCGCGGCAAGCCACGCACCTTGTTGATCAACCCAACGATCACATCGCGCTCGAGCGCGCGCTTTCCACTGGCGTTGCTGCAACTTGCCGCGGCGCTCGACCGCACCGGCGAAAGCCACGTGATCGACGGCAACGTCGACCGCGACACCGTGGCGGAAGTCTTGCGCTGCCTGGCGCAAGAGCGCTTCGACGCAGTGGGCATCAGCGTGATGGGCGGCCCACAGGTTGCGCCCTCGATTGCCATCTCGCGGGCGATCCGCGAACACCATCCGCATGTCCCGATCATCTGGGGCGGGTATTTTCCCACGCTTTACACCGACACCGCGCTAGCGGCGCCGTACGTGGATTACGCCCTGCGCGGCCAGGCCGAGGAGAGCCTTGTCGAGCTCATCGCTGCGATCACCAGCCCCGGCACGCCGGACCTGGGCAAGATCGGCGGTCTGTCCTGGCGCCGCGACGGCGAAGTGGTGCACAACCCCAATCGCAAGTACAACATGAGTGACCCCGGCAGGGTGCTGCCCTACGAGAAGCTCGGCGACCCGAGCCGCTACCAGGCGCGCACCTTCCTGGGAAACAGGACATTGGCACACCAGGCCTCGGTCGGTTGCCGCTTTCGTTGCACCTTCTGCGGGGTGGCCGCGATGTTCGGCGGCACCACGGTATTGCCGGCAGCCGTGCAGCTGGATCGCGACCTGCACCACCTCAAGCACCACCTTGGCGCCGACTCCATCCAGTACTTCGATCACAACTTCTTCGATCGCGAAGCGGACATGATTCCGCTTCTGGAAGTGATGGCCAAGCACGAGATGCCGTGGTGGTGCTACGCCCGCTCCGACGCACTGCTGAACCTGTCGGAAAGTACGTGGGAACTGGTGCGCAAAAGTCGGCTGAAGATGGCCTACATCGGTGCGGAGTCGCCCAGCGGGGCGATGCTCAAGGAAATCCGCAAGGGCACGCGTCCAGACCAGACCCTCGAAGTGGCCGAACTTTGCCGCAGGAATGGGGTGATCCCGGAACTGTCCTTCATGGTGGCCCCTCCGGAAAACACCGAAGAAGAGACCGAGCACACCTTCGAATTCATCCGCGAACTGAAGTTGATCAACCCCGAGGCTGAAATCATCGTTTACGTGTACACACCACTACCTGAAGGCAGCAAGCACGAGAAAGACCGCGGCAAGCGCAGCAGCATGGCACTGCTTGATGCGAACGGCCAGCCGCTGGTGTTTCCGTCCACTCCCGACGAATGGACACAACCGCAGTGGGTGAATTACGCCTGCCATGCCGATGCCCCATGGCTCGACGACAAGCTGCGTCGACGCATCCAGGATTTCGTCACCGTGCTTCGCTGCCGCTTCCCCACCGTGCAGGATCTGAAATCACCGCGGTGGGCCAAGCGCAGCCTGAGTGTGATGGCCCGCTGGCGCTATCACCAGCGCAGGTACGACAAGCCCTGGGAACTGAACCTGGCCAATCGCCTGGTCCGCCTGCGCATGCCGCAGGTCTCGGGACTCTAGAGGCGTAGCGTCGATGCACGTGGCCCAGGTCAATTTCCAGCCCGCGCCAGCGGATATCCCACCCGAGGCGTTGCTTGCCCGATGGAACACGCTGGGCGACGTGGCCGACGCCGTGGCGAGCGCAGGCACGCAGGTGTCGGTGGTGCAGGTAGCGCCCTACCAACACCGGATGACGCGTGGCGCGGTGGACTACCACTTCGTGCCAACCCCGGCGGACGACGGCGGACGACGCTTGGCCACCGTGCTGGGGGACCTGGGCGTGGACGTGTTGCATGCCAACGGACTGGGGTTC
>NZ_DATHFX010000131.1:0-5834 GCF_035317885.1 Pinirhizobacter sp. | reverse complement strand
CGCGCAAGTATCGCTGAACCCCAATGGACTCACGGGCGGGGGCGGCAATCAACCGCATCCAAACATGCAGCCGTTCACGGTGCTGAATTTTTGCATCGCGATGAACGGCATTTTTCCGTCACGTAGCTGAGCCCGGGGACTGTCATGGAATCCTACGTTGGTGAAATCAGGCTGTTCCCCTATAACTTCGCACCGGTTGGCTGGCTCGATTGCAATGGGCAATTGCTGTCCATTTCGGAAAACGAGACGCTATATACGCTTCTAGGCACGACTTACGGCGGTGATGGCGTCAATACGTTCGCACTGCCCGACCTCCAGGGCCGGGTGCCGATCCACAACGGCACGGCGCCTGGAGCGAGCAACTATGTGCTCGGGCAGCGGGCAGGAAGCGAATCGGTGACGTTGATCGCGTCGCAGTTGCCGGCACATTCGCATCCGATGGTTGCCACGACAGCTCTTGCCGACTCCACCGCACCAGGCGGTTACGTCCAGCTTGGCGCGCTCAGCGGCGACACGATGTACACCAACGCACCCGGGCAAGCACTGCCCGTGAACGGCCCGATGGTAGCAAACGCCGGTAACAACGGCCCGCACGAAAACAGAATGCCCACCTTGGCGCTGCGGTTCTGCATCAGTCAGTACGGCATCTTCCCGTCACAGTGATAACAAATGCCACGTCGTGCGCAACGATCTTAAGGGGGAAACGTCATGAACAATTTTTTGGGCGAGATCCAGATATTCGGCTTTAATTTTGCGCCTAACGGGTGGGCTTTCTGCGACGGCAAGCTTTTGCCTATCTCGCAGTACGCCGCTCTGTACTCGCTGGTTGGCACCGTATACGGGGGTGATGGGAGGACTACTTTCGGCCTGCCGAACTTGCAGGGCCTAGCTGCCTGTGCCACTGGCAGGGGCACGGGGCTGCAGCCTTACGCATTGGGAGAGAATTTCGGTAGTGAGACCGTTGCCCTGATTTCCAATGAGCTGGCAGGCCACACGCACGTTGCAAACATCTTTCTTCAGAACGACACGACGCAGCGCTTCGCATTGCCGACGCCGGGAAGCTCACCGGTTGCTCCGGCCACTGCCACGCCGTTCGCCAGCAGCCAAACCTCCAACGGGAGCTTCGCCGCAAACTTTGTTGGCCCCAACGTCGGTGGTCAACCGCATGCCAATCAGCAGCCTTATCTGGCGTTGAACTTCTGCATTGCGCTACAAGGCGACTTCCCGCAGCGCCCCTAGTCAAATGCATGCACAGGCAATGCGCTTCCCGCCGCGGCGCCAGCCGTCGCGGTGGGAAGTCCCGCTCCGTGGCGCAACGGCGTTATCGCTTCGCGATGCCGACTCCAGCGACCTGCCTTTCCTGCGCCGACTCTACGCGTCTTCGCGCGCCGCTGAACTGGCTGCCATTCCCTGGCCGGAGACCGCCAAGCAGGCGTTCTGTGACAGCCAGTTCGATTTGCAACATCACCACTACGTTACGCACTTCGTCACGGCGGATTTCCTGATCGTGCTGCAGGACAACGTACCGATCGGGCGTTTGTACCTGCATGAGGCCGACCAGGTGTTGACGATCGTCGATATCCTCCTGGACGAAGCCGTGCGCAGCCAGGGCCTGGGCTCGGCGCTATTGCACCGCCTGCAGCAGGAAGTGCGCGGAAAAGCACTGGATGAGCTGACCTTGCAGGTGCTGATCACCAACCACGCAGCGCACCGCCTGTATGAGCGCCACGGCTTTGTCGTCGAAGGTGAAGATGCGGCCATGCGCCTGGGCATGCGCTGGCGCCCGTAACGCGCTGTCTAGTTGAACAAGGCCTGGTAGATGAACCCATCGCGGTCACGCGCGACCGGCACCAGGAAAATGCCGAATTCGCCCATTCCAGCGTTGCTCATGCTGTAGGTTCGCTGCGGGAACACCACGGCCGCTTCGTTCCGGAATAAAAGCGAGAACGGTTCCCGCATGGCGCCCGCCATGGCATGCCCCAATGGCCGGGCCTCGACCAACACGAACGGTGCGCGCATCTGATCGATCTCGACCGTAAAGGTCTCGTTGAGATGCCCGGCAAAATGATCCAGACGAAGCAACTGCATGATTTTCCCCCTGTAGGCGGCGAGCATGCCCAAGGTCTGTCGCGCTTTCAACCCTCAGTATGCAGGATATCCTTTACTTCACTGCATAACGCTGCCACAGATAGATAGGCAAGCCGGCAAGCAGCAGCACGGCACCCCACAGCAATGTTTCGGCGCCCGTGCCAATCAATGCCCACACGCTGAAAGCAAGGGCCCCCAGTGCGACAAGTCGCCGCCATGCCCTGGCGGTGCTGTCGATCCGCCACCATGCGAGCACCGTTACCAGATAGGGAATGAGTGTCGCTGCCGTCGATAACAAAATGGTGAAGGTGAAGAGCGCCACCAGTGTGCGGCTGTAATTGGAGGCAATCAGCGCGCTGGCAAGAACACTGCTGACCAGCAGGCCGATCCATGGCGTGCCGCGTTTATCCAGGCGAGCGAAGCACGCTGGAAACAAACCATCTTCTGCCGCAGCGAAGGTCGTCTGTGCTTGCAGAAGCACCCAGCCGTTTAGCGCGCCAAAACATGAAACGGTGGCAACGACGCCAATCGCCATGCCCGCCCAGGTGCCCCATGTCCGCCTGGCCGCCTCGGCCATCGGCGCTGCCGATGTGTGCAGTACCTCAGCGGGAAGCATCCCGATGACCACGGTGCAGGCAAGCATCGTGGCAACCCCTGCTATCGTCACGCCGATGATGGTGGCGCGTGGGACAGTACGCTGTGGATCAATAACCACGTCGGTCGGCACGGTGGCGCTTTCCAGGCCAAGGAATGCCCACAATGTCAATGCAGCGACGGAAGAGGCAACACTTACCAAGGGCAGACCGCTGGAATTGAAGGGTTCAAAAGCGCTTGTATGCACCCAGCCCAATCCCAACAGGCCAAATACAACCAACGGCACCAGCTTCAGTAAAGTCAACACGATGGCCGTGCGGCCGGCTTCGCGCACGCCGGCCAAACTGATGGCTGTGCAGATCCACAACGCTGCCAATGCGCATAAGGCACTACGCAACGGCGTGAGCGTTGCCGCCGGCCATACGGAACCCAGGCTGCCGGCGAAAGCCACCGCAATGGCCGCGTTGGCCGACCACACGCACACCCAGTAGCTCCACGCCACGATGAAACCGACGCGGTCACCGAAGGCGCGCCGCGCGTAGGCGTAGGCGCCGCCGTGATTAGGGATGATTTGCGACAGCCGCGCATAGACCAGGGCCAGCATCAGCGCGCCGCCTAAGCTGATGCCCCAACCAAGCAGGCTTGCTGCGCCAAAAGGTGCCAACGCCGCCGGTAATACAAAAACACCCGATCCAATAATGTTGCCGATCACCAATGCGATCAGCATCCATAGCCCGAGCGACCGTTTGCCGTTGCTCATGTTCTAGATCAGCGAATCGCGATAAGCGCGGCGCACCATTTCATGGAAATGGTGCACGGCATTCTCGCGTAGTGGATTCAATCGCCCGGCCTCATACGACCCGGATGCAAGCCCACGCTGTACGTCCTCGCAGATGGTGACATCCTCGTCCTGCACCTCGTCGCTGAATGCAATGTCTTTTGTGCGCCGTGCCTGTGCTTCCGGATTGTCCGCTGGCGTGTAATAGAAGTCGAACTCCACCCGGCACCGATCGACGCCCATCGGCAGTACACGATTGGTCTGCAAGCGACCAGGCAGGATGTTGAGCATGGTATTGGGGTACAGGAAGTAGTACAGCGCCTCGCCGCTGCCGTAGAGATCGTCCGCGCTCTCCAGCGGACTGAACTGGAACGAATACCACTGCGCTGTTTGAGTGATATAGCTGCGATAGTCCAGCAGGCTGTTCAGGCCCGGATGGATCTGGGGTACGTGGTAACCCTCCAGGTAGTTGTCCACGTAAACCTTCCAGTTGCAGGCAACGTCGTAGCTTGCGCGGTGATGGAATTGATAGTCGTGCAATGCCCGATGCAGCCCGAGGCGCGCGTCGATGCCTGCGACAAACTCATCGAACGGAGGTGCCTCGCCTATGGCGACGAACACCAGGCCCTGCCACAGGTGCACGCGAACCTCGGGAAGACGGATATCCGCCGGGTTGAAGTCCGGCGTCCGACCCATTTCCGGCGCACCGCGCAGCACGCCGTCCAGGCCGTAGGTCCAGCCGTGATAACGGCAGCGGAGATGTTTTGCACCCTGCCCGTCGCAGCTGGCGATCGGCCCTGCGCGATGCCGGCATACATTATGGAAAGCGCGGATGCTTGATGCGTCGCTGCGCACGATCAACAGCGGCAGTCCTGCAATTTCGGTCACTACGTGATCGCCCACGCCCGTAAGCTGCGATAGATGGCATACCAGCTGCCAACTCCGCGCTAAGATGGCCGAGCCATCCAGCGCCGGCATGCGCGCATCGGTATAGAAACGGGCAGGTAAGGTCAGCGCGTAGTCGAGCTGCTGCGGGGCGAGCGTATCGGGGGAAAGTAGCTCGGTCATGGCTTTGTGCGGCAGCGGCGATGGCCGAGTATTCATCGAACCGCACTGCAGCATCAACGCCTGGTGATGGATGTAGCCCATCCCGGCGTGCTTTCAAGCCTTCATTTTCCCCGCCGCGAGGTCCGCGCCAGGCGATCGGGTTAGGGGTGCATCCGGCGACAATCCAGCTTGCGCCGTAGCTGCTTAAGCGTCACCTGCCGTAGTTGCTCTCCATTTCGCGCGGCCAGGGCAGGCGGTCCTGATTCGCAGGCACATCCCACGCGCGGTTGCCTGCACACGTGGCTGACCACGTTGCGTAAGCGCCAGGATCGCATCCGACCTGACACCGCGATCCGCACCCGTGTCTGCGCCCCCAATACAAGGAGAGTCCCATGAACAAACTCATGTGCGCCGGGCTAGCCGCCTGCAGTGTCGTTGCCGCGGCCCATGCCACCCAACCGGACCCGTTCGACTTCGGCCGCGACTTCAACCCCATGCTTTACCCGAAAGACTCCCGCCCGTTCGACAAAAGCATCTTCGGCTGGGGCGATGCGTCGGTGCAATGGATCTACGCGCAGCCCTTTGACCAGAACCCATTCTTCGACGCCACCGGCGTCAACTGCGGCGTGGCGCAGCATGGCCCGGTCTGGTTCCTTGCGCCGATTGCATCGATGGCGGCCGGCAGCTTTACGCGAGCCTGCACGATTCCGCGTGGCAAGGCGATCCTGCTGGTTGCCCAGTTCGTCAGCGACACCTATCCCTGCCCGGATCCGGCCTTCACCCCGCCAGCGGGCATGTCGCTCTATGACTTCCTGGTTGCCGACTCCGAAACCTATCTGATGACGAAGAAGCTCGACATCACGCTCGACGGTCGCCCGGTGCGCAATGCGCTCGGCTACCACTACATCTCGGAGAACGTGTTCTCCCTGAATAGAGACCCCAGCCTGCAAGCGCCTTTTGACCCGTGCATCAACACGACCTGGCAACCGGTGGTGGCCAACGGCTGGTACTTCATGTTCCGGCCGCTGTCGCCGGGCATGCACACCATCGTGCGCAAGACCACCAGCACCATGGGAACCACCAACACGTTTACTTACTACTTGACGATCAAATGAAGTAATCCCAAGCGCCAAGCCCTCCAGCCAGTCACTGGAGGGCTTCCGGCCGCATCAAGGAATTAGCTCGACACATCCATGCGACAGGCACTAGATTGGGAGTTGACCAATCCAGGCATCGACTTGCCATGTCGCCAGATGACGCACAGCACCCGTCCGTCGAGGCATTCTTCCACGTCGATACCGGCAGCTTTTCGTATGTCGTTCACCAT
>NZ_DATHFX010000130.1:0-2539 GCF_035317885.1 Pinirhizobacter sp. | reverse complement strand
GGTAGCGAGCAAGCGCTGGAGGTGGGCGTCCTGTTTGACAAGGGCCGGAGAAGCGCAGACTGCCTGGTCGCTATGACTGGCGGGCGAGGAGGCACAGTCGACAGCGGCAGCCGGTGCCGCAAGGGTCAGGCCAGCCAGTGCCAACAGGGTTGTGCAGCAGGTGCGCATCATTGCTCATTGCCGAAAAGGGGCATGGGATATCGACATATCGGCCGGCTTGGTGCGGGCTTGAGCGCCCGGCCGTCAAGCGAGAGTGGCATAGCCTAAAGCAGTGGTCCCCTCGGCCGATACGCTCCTGTTGGCAAGACCGCTTATCAAGAGGGGCTCCAAAGGACATGGGCATCTATCGCCAGGGAAAGAAGGTGCAGCACCGCTACACGGGCGAGCTCGCTGGCATCAGCTGGGCGGCATTCGAGCACCTCTTCGCCGAGCACGATCGGCCGTGATGCCGTTTCCGCTGGCCCGCCGGGCCGTCGCGCGCGCGCGCCAACATGCCGCGTCGGATTTCGCCCCCATGATCATTGCTGGCGGCATCGTCGCCGCTGCCCTGGTAGTCGCCATGGCGACCATGGCACTACAGGACGTTCCGGAATCTGCCAGTCGCCTGGCAAGGGAAGCCCATTCCGTAGCCACGCCCCAGCTTTCAAACGACGTTGCAGCGACCGTTGCAACACTCGCCGCCGGCACTGTCCAGGCCCAGGCACTCAACACATACAAAGCCATGCGCCTTCCTGACTCTCGGCGACCCGTGGATCATGAAGCCGCACGCGCCGCCCTCAGCAACCTGCCCGGCGTAGGCACCACCACGTGGATCGACAGCCAGAACCTGCTGGTGCTGGTGAGCGGGCACGAGTTGCGCACCAATCGCATGATCGACGACGTCTGCATGGCCCTCGACCCGCTCGGCGACACCCTGGGCGTGGTGGTGAATGTGCAGGACGTGATGGCGAAGTCGTCGGAAGGCGCGGACGTGCTTTCGCGCAACTGCAAGCTCCAGGGAGACGAGCGGGCGATGTTCCAGGCAAAGCGGCAAGTTAATGCGCTGGATCCGGCGCTGCGGGCGGTCCTGAAGGCGCAGCAGTAGATTACAGCCAACGCGCTACTTGCTTACCCCGGGATTGACCGTCAAGCTTCCATGATCAATCGGGGGGCAGCTTATGTCATACGACCTGTACGTCTATCTTGCCCGCAGCAAAATGCCCAAGCCAGAGAAATGGCGATCGGTGATGAAAGACGAGGAGCTTCCGGGCGAGCTCGATACCGACTTCGACGTCGACACCATGACAGGGTTCCTGCCCTGCCCCGTTGGCGACGAACTCGCGGGCTTCGAGTACTACTCGTTCGAGACCGAGCCCGAAGACGCAGCGGAACTGAAACTACCGCCGGAACTCAACTTCACCGTGCAGTTTTCAGTGGGCTCGCGACCGCTTGAACTGATAGCGGCGCTATCGGCCGCGAGCGCACTGGCTTTTATCACCGGTGGCCGGCTTGAAGATCCCCAAAGCGAGGAGATCGTCGAAGGTGAAGATGCGATTGCCTGGGTGAAGATGCAGTTGGCTTCACTGGAAGGGTAATTCGAACCTAATCGCCCGCCACTGCCAACGACTTCCTGGGTCGAATACCGCCACGCGCAAGGCCGGCGACAAGTGTCTCCTCTATTCCATCCCACGCGCCCACCGCCGCCCACGCCTTGTGCCGCTTGTAGCAGGTAAGGCCGGACACGCCGGAGATGCCCTGCGGAAGAGAGTTCCAGGCAATCCCGCGGGTGATCACATAAGCGATGCCTTCCATCACCACCCGGTCGCCGTGGCCCTTGGGGCCGCGCCTGGTCGTTCTGCGGTCAACCGGAACCAACGGCTCGAGTTCCGCCCACAGACGGTCGTTGATGAGTTGCAACATGCGTCCATACCCCCTGGCCGGCCGCGAATTCTATAAGGGCCGACCCCCACTCTATGCGCGTTTCTTTACAACCAGAGACATGCCCGGACGGCGATGCATTTGAATTTGCCGAATTCCCGTAGCCAGCCGAAATCCGTGGCAGTTGCCGCCGCACCCGCCCTCTAACCTTCCAGACGCACCAACACAGCATCGGCATCGACGAAGTCGCCTGCCTTCGCGGCAACACTTTCGACCTTGCCATCGCGCGGCGACCGGAGGGTAATCTCCATCTTCATCGCCTCCATCACCAGCAACTCGGCGCCTTCGGTAACGCCGTCGCCCATGGCGGTCTTCACCAACACCACGCGCCCAGGCATCGGCGCGAGGATCTGGTTCCCGCCCTTGGTGTCATCGGGCGCCCACTCGAACGGCGGTACCAGGGTGAACCCGTAGCGGTTGCCTTGTGCATCGTGCACGGTCACGTCCGGGGCATCCACCGCCAGCGGTATGCGCAGGGCCTGCCCATCCAACCGGAACGACAACACGCCGCCCGATAATCTTGCCCCTTCCACGACGCCTGTTCGCTCTCCCTCGTGCAGGCGATATTCCCCGCCATGTCCGTGGACCCGGATGTCGAATCGCTCCGCGCCCATGCCAGCGC
>NZ_DATHFX010000129.1:0-7250 GCF_035317885.1 Pinirhizobacter sp. | reverse complement strand
CTTGCGGCTTGCGGACCGGGTCTTTCCTGGTGGCGGCGGTCGCGGGGCGACGGCGCGGTTTGCGCGGCGGACTCATCGGCATGAGTCTAGCGCCGCGCGATGTCACGGTTAAGCGTCAGATCTCATCTTCATCGACTTCTTGATCGCCCACCTCCGGATCGGCGTCGTGCTCGGGCTTGTAGTGGCCCGGTTCCCGCATGTCGCTATCAGGACGTTCCTTGCCGGGTTCGGCGATGGGTGGCTGGGGGTTCATGGGGTTGTTGGGCATGGGGATTTCCTCGGGTGGGGAAGTCCATACCATCCCGGAGGCGGCGTGAAGTGGTTGGAAGTCATTCGTGATGCTGCGGTAAGGCAGGCGCTTCCCACACGCTTGAAGGAGGCGCCAACCGTGCCAAATGCCGGGGCGGCATAGCGGGCGCTCCCGGCAAGCAGAAGATAGGCGGAAGACAATACGACCACGCGTGCCAATTCCGCGGCCGCCTCCGGGACCCCTGGGGTGTCGTCGTGAATGGCGTCCCGGGTGGCGGCCATGGCGGTTACCGCCGCCGGCACAAAGGCGGCGAGCGTTGCCACCGTGACGACCCCCACCGGTGTAGCGAGTTTGCGCAGGCCCGCAGGTACATCCAGGACGGCGCCTAGCGCCGCCCATCCAGCCTGCCGGGCAAGGCGGCCTGTGTGGGCTGCGCGTCCATCGCGAAGTTGCCCGACGACGGAAACCAGATCTTCACGCATCAATATCCCGCGCTGGCGTTCGCGCTCCCCGGGAAGGGAAAGCCGCTCCATCGCATGGCCCGTCGTCATGGTGGCAAGCATGCCGCCCACAACTTCAATGCCGTTGTCGACATCGGCCACGAGTTTCGGCCTGCCGGCCAGCACCAGGGACACATGGGCAAGTGCGCGCACGATGTTGCGGAACGTCAACGGAAGCGTCGTGGCGGCGAGATACGGCGCCAGCGGTACGGCCGAAGCCAGCTCTGCCGGTGTGTATGTCATGCCTTCGAACATGTGCCGGAACACTTCATCGAGCACGACGATCGCCGAGCCGAGGCTGGCGCCGTACAGGGCGGCCGCTGCGGAGGTATCGCCCGTGAACTGGGCAAATCCCTCGAAGCCCCAGAGGTTAAGCGCCAGCGTCACCAGGCCTGAGGGAAAACCGTCGCGTAGCGCATAGCGTGCGACGTTGGTCCAGGCATCGCGACCCACGGCGCGATCGAGGAGGATCTCCAGCTCGTCGGCGGATACCCCTGCCATGGCTAGCTCGCCGGCAATGCGTTGGGCCATGTCAGGGTTGTCCAGCACCGCCGACACCGCCTTCCGGAGCGAGCTGGGTACATTGCTGACGTCGACCATCGCCTCTACCGGGACGGCGATGTGGTCATTACTCTGGATGCAGAAGGTTTCGCCGACCTGCTCAGGCAAGGGGCGAATGTTTTGCAGGACACAGCAGCTGTGGGGAGCAACGGAAGAGGGCATGCGGGAGTCGTAGGCTTGGCTAAGGAAGTCCGACCCTACGCACGCATCCAAACCGCCGCGACCAGGAATCGCCCGGCCGAGGCAGCAAACCTGTCGGAAAAATCCTAGGAAGCGAGCGCGGCCAGTCCACTGCGCGCCACGTCGTGCACCGTGGCCTGGGTAGCGAGTTGGGCGAGGAAATCATCCACATCGTCGGCATGGCCGCTGAATTCGGCCACGCAGTGGTCGCCACCGCTGGTAAGCACGCGCGCGTGGCTGTTGGCCCAGGCAAGCCCCGAGGCTGCGAAGCGCACGACCACCAGCTCGCGCTCCACGTGCTCGCGGGTGGTGAGCTCCTCGATGGTGATCACGTCCACCAGCTTGCGTGATTGCTTGACGATCTGTTCCACCACGGCGTCGTCGCCATACACCACCAGTGAAAGCCGCGAAGCTTCCTCATCGCCGGTGGCCGCCACGGTGAGCGATTCGATGTTGTAGCCGCGCGCTGCGAAGAGGCCCGCCACGCGCGCCAGTGCGCCGGCTTCGTTCTGCAGCAGGATCGAGATCAGATGCCTCATGCTCAGAACATCCCCGTGGGGCTGGTATCCGCCGGCGACGGTACGACCGGCGCCGCACTACGATTGGCGATGAAGTCGCCAGTGACCATCTCGGCATAGCAGGCGCCGGGGCCGACCATGGGGTAAACGCCGGCATCGGGGTCAATCATGACTTCAAGGAAGGCCGGGCCTTCGAAAGCAAGGAATTGGGCGATGGTGGATTCGATGGCCGCCGGATCGTCCAGGCGCCGTGCCCAGCCGAAGCCATCGGCCTCGGCGGCCTTGACGAAATCCTTCTTGTGCAAGCTTTTGTCGGAAGCTGAGAACCTTCCCTTGAAGAAGAGTTTCTGCCACTGCCGAACCATGCCGTCACCGACGTTGTTCAGCACCACGACCTTTACCGGCAGGTTGTAGGTGGTGACGGTTTCCAGTTCCCCCAGGTTCATGCGGATCGAAGCGTCGCCGTCGACGTCGATCACCACCAGGTCCGGCCGCGCGAACTGCGCGCCGATGGCGGCGGGCAAGCCGAAGCCCATCGTTCCCATGGATCCGGAAGTGAGCCAGCGGCGGGGTTCGCGGAAATCGAAGTACTGCGCCGACCACATCTGGTGCTGACCCACGCCGGTACTGATGATGGCGTGTCCTTTGGTGATGCGGTTGATCGCTTCGATCACCGCGTAGGGCTGGATCAGCGGGCTTTGCCGGTCGTAGTTGAGTCGGTGGCGGGACTTCAGCTGCGCGATGTGTTCATGCCAGGCGGAATAATCGGCCTGGAATCCATGGGCAATGCCCCACGCACGCAGGTGCTCAAGCGATTTGCGCAATGTGCCGGCATGGAACCAATCGGCCCGCATGACCTTGCCGATTTCCGCGGGGTCAATGTCGATCTGTGCGATGGTCCGCGCCCTCGGTGCGAACTTGCCAGGCACACCCACCACGCGATCGTCGAAACGGGCGCCGAGCGCAAAGATGAAATCGCAGTCGTCCACCGCATAGTTGGCATAGGCCGTGCCGTGCATGCCCAGCATGTGCAGGGCGAGCGGATCGGTGGTGTCGTAGCCGCCGATGCCCATCAGCGTGGTGGTCACGGGAAGGCCGAAGCTGTGCGCGAAATCGCGCAACGCATCGCGGGCCCCGTCGGCGACAATGCCGCCGCCGGCGTAGATCAGCGGCCGGCTCGATGCCTTGAGCGCGGCGAAGAATTCCGCGCAGCGCGCGTCGCTGAGCGGTGCCTTCTCGATGGCGCGCAGGCGCGCGCGATAACCGGGCACCGGCAGCTGCCCTTCACCCTGGAAGGTAACGAGGGTGTTTTGCACGTCCTTGGGAATATCCACCACCACCGGGCCAGGACGTCCGCTGCGGGCGAGGTAGAACGCCGTGCGCAAGGTGGCTTCGAGGGCGTTGGCATCGGTCACCAGGAACACGTGCTTGGCGCAGGCACCCATGATGGTGCTGATCGGCGCCTCCTGGAAGGCATCGGTGCCGATGGCCGCGGTGGGCACCTGGCCGCTGATCACCACCAGCGGGATGGAATCGGCGGTGCAGTCGCGCACTGGGGTAACGGCGTTGGTGGCTCCGGGGCCCGACGTGACCAGGGCCGCACCCACCTTTCCCGAGGCGCGTGCATAACCTGCGGCCATGAAGCACGCGCCCTGTTCATTGGCAGGGACGATGAGCGGCAGCGGCTCGCTGCCGTCCGCCCGGAGGTTTTCAAGGTTGTGACGGAAGATCGCGTCGTACACCGGCAGGATGGCGCCACCGGAATAACCAAACAGTACATCCAGGCCTTCGTCGGCCAGTACCTGCACCACGACGTCGGCACCGGTCAGCGCCTGCCCTGCGCGGGGATGGGTCTTGATGGGGCTAATGTCGCCGGGGGTGTCCAGTTGCGCGTTCACATGAGTCCTTTGGGGAAAGCTTTCGTCAAGGAGATCGGAGTGCTTCCTGGCGAACGCCGTACGCGCCGGCATGCATGCACGCCGGCGCGGGTGCGTCATGGTGTTGCCGCGGGTGCCGCCGGGGTCGGGTCTTTCGAACCCTGCAACCACGGCATGCGGGCACGGAGCGCCGCGCCGACCTTCTCGATCGGATGGTCAAGGTCGGCTTGCTTGAATTTCTTGTAGTTGGGAAGGCCGGCCTGGTATTCGGCGGTCCATTCCCTGGCGAAGGTGCCATCCTGGATTTCCTTCAATACTTCCTTCATGCGCTCCTTGGTGCTGGCGTCGATCACCCGCGGGCCGCGCGTATAGTCGCCGTACTGGGCGGTCTCGGAGACGAATTCCAGCATCCGCTTGATGCCGCCTTCGTAGAACAGGTCGACGATCAGCTTCAGCTCGTGCATCACCTCGTAGTAGGCGATTTCCGGGCGGTAGCCGGCTTCGGTGAGGGTTTCGAAGCCCTTGATCACCAGCTCCGTGGCGCCGCCACAAAGCACGGCCTGTTCGCCGAAGAGGTCGGTCTCGGTTTCTTCCTTGAAGTCGGTCTCGATCAGCATGGCGCGTGCGCCGCCGATACCCGCGGCATACGACTGGGCCTTCTCCGCTGCCTTGCCGGTGGCATCCTGGTGCACGGCGAAGAGGCACGGCACGCCGCGGCCGATCTCATACTCACGGCGCACCAGCGCGCCCGGGCCCTTGGGCGCCACCAGCACCACGTCGATATCCTCGCGCGGCTTGATCTGGCCGAAATGGATGTTGAAGCCGTGGGCGAACAGCAAGGCCGCGCCCGGCTTGATGTTGGGCTCGATGGCGTGGCGGTAGAGGTCCGGCTGCACCATGTCCGGCGTGAGCACGGCCACGAGGTCGGCGCCGCGCACCGCTTCACCGGGCTCGGCCACGGCGAAGCCGTCGACGTAGGCGCGGTTCCACGAAGGGCCGCCGGGGCGCAGGCCCACCACGACGTCGAGGCCGGAGTCCTTGAGGTTCAGCGCGTGCGCGCGGCCCTGGCTTCCGTAACCGAGCACGGCAATGCGCGCGCGGGCGAGAGGGGCGGTAGTGGCTTGCGTATCGGTCATTACATTCTCCGGAAGATGCATCTTGGGGCGGCTTAGGGTGCCGTGAGTCTTCAATTGCCGATCAAGGCCTGGGTAAGACGTTCTTCGTCGCGAACGGGGCGACTGGCAGGCACCGGCGCTTCGGTGTCCTCGAAGGCGGTGGTCACCGCGCCCTCGGCGGCCGAGCCGACGAGCCTTGCGAACTTTGCCAACGCGCCGCGGGTGACCTTCGGTGCCGGCGGACGCCAACTGCCGCGGCGCGCGGCGAGGTCTGCGTCGGTGCGAAGTTCACGGGTACCTAAGTCGATGAAGATCGCATCGCCCTCGCGCAGCAGTGCGATGGGTCCCCCACGGGCAGCCTCCGGGGCGATGTGGCCCACCATGAAGCCGTGCGTCGCGCCGCTGAAGCGGCCATCGGTGATCAGCGCCACGTCGTTGCCGAGGCCGCGGCCCACCAGCGCCGCGGTAACAGCCAGCATCTCGCGCATGCCGGGACCGCCGGCGGGGCCTTCGTTACGGATCACCATCACGTCGCCGGCACGGATCCTGCCCGCCTGCACGGCGGCGAACGCCTGTTCCTCGCTTTCGAACACGCGGGCGGGGCCCGCATGGCTGGTACGACCGTGGCCGGCGAGTTTGAGGATGCAGCCTTCAGGCGAGAGGTTGCCGTAGAGGATGCTGTAGCCGCCCCGCGGCTTGATCGGGTTGGCGACCGTGCGCACCACGTCCTGGCCGGCGGTGGCCGCGGGCGCTGCGTCGAGGTCGGCGAACAGGGTGTGGCCGGTGACGGTGGGGGTGTCTTTCAGCATGCCGGCCTTGCGCAGTTCCTGCGCCACGATGGCGGTGCCGCCGGCGGCGGTGAGTTCCACCGCGCTGTACTTGCCGCCGGGTTTCAAATCGGCGATCACCGGCGTGTGCACCGAGGCGGGTTCGAAGTCCTCGATGGATAGCGCCACGCGCGCTTCGTGGGCGATGGCCAGCAGGTGCAGCACCGCATTGGTGGAACCAGCGGTGGCGGCTACCATGCGTGCGGCATTGTCGAAGGCGGCGCGGGTGAGGATATCGCGCGGCTTGCGGCCGGCGATCAGGTTTTCCATGGCAAGTTCGCCGCAGCGGCGCGCCGCATCACGCTTGGCAGGATCCGTGGCGGCGATGTCGTTCAGGCCCACGGGAGTGAGGCCCAGCGTGGTCAGCACCATGGCCATGGTGTTGGCGGTGAACTGGCCGCCGCAGGCGCCAGCACCAGGGCAGGCGTGGCGCTCGACGTCGGCAAGCTCGGCATCGTCGATCTTGCCCGCACCATGCGCACCGACGGCTTCGAACACCTCCTGCACGGTGATGGACTTGCCGTTGTGGGTGCCGTGGTCGATGCTGCCGCCGTAGAGCGCCACGCCGGGAATATCCAGCCGTGCCAGCGCCATCGCCGCGGCGGGAATGGTCTTGTCGCAACCGCACAGCACCACCATCGCATCCAGGCAGTGGCCGTCCACCGCCAGTTCGATCGAGTCGGTGATCAGCTCACGGCTCACCAGCGATGCGCGCATCCCCGTGGTGCCCATCGCGATGCCGTCGGTGACCGCGATGGTGTTGAACTCCACCGGGGTGCCGCCGGCTGCACGCACGCCCTCGGCGGCGGCCTCGGCAAGATCGCGCAGGTTGAGGTTGCAGGGGGAGACGTTGGACCAGCTGTGCACGATGGCTACCATCGGACGGGCGATGGCCTCGTCGTCCAGGCCGGTGGCTCGCAGCATGGCGCGTGCCGGTGCGCGGTCCGGCCCGGTCTTGATGGCGTCGCTGCGCAGCGCGATGGGGATCTTCTTCGTATTCATGCAGCCTCCGCTTTCGCGTTGCAGGCATCGAGCACGGCGCCCAGCACGTCTTGCGTGCTGGCCGTGCCGCCGACGTCGCGGGTGAGGTTGCCGTGCTCAAGCACGGCGTCGACGGCGGCTTCCACGAGCGCCGCCTCGGTGGGCAGGTTCAGCGAATGGCGCAGCAGCATCGCCGTGGACAGGATGGTGCCCAGCGGATTGGCCAGGCCCTTGCCGGCTATATCCGGTGCCGAGCCGTGGATCGGCTCGTACAGGCCGCAGGGTTTCTCTCCCAGCGATGCGGAGGGCAACAGCCCGAGGGAACCGGCAAGCACGGCGCCTTCGTCGGTGAGGATGTCGCCGAACATGTTCTCGGTGACGATCACGTCGAACGACGCAGGACGCTGCAGCAGATGCATCGCACACGCATCGACGAGTAGA
>NZ_DATHFX010000128.1:0-5631 GCF_035317885.1 Pinirhizobacter sp. | reverse complement strand
GTTGATCGGGCGGCCTGCACAGTAAGCATTGGCGGCGCACCACAGCGTATTGTCACCGGCGTCATGCCGGGTCGCGCCGATTCGACTACCAGTCGATTCGTCGCGCCATGTAACGGGGTGTCACACCGTTACCCAAATTCGATCGGCGGAGCCTAGTGGGGGATGCATCACATTGGCAAGTGCAAGGGTCATCTTGTTCAGCAAAGGCTCACAACACACGTGAACCAATTTGTGCTGCGCCGCAGATGAAATTTTCGTGTACGCGTTATCGGCACATGCCATTTGTTCTATTCAATGTGGCCACATGTGCAGTGATACAAGGCTCGTCTGCATGCCTTGGACATCGAATGCGCCAGTGCGTTCATCGTCAAGGATCACGTCATTCAGGATCACCAACGCCTTGGTTGCGCCATCGAAAGCATGCGCGTTCAGCACCATGCCGATGGCAGCGCTGTTGCGACGCAATGTCGCACCAGGTGAAGCGATAATGTCGAACCTCGCCGTATGCAGGCGCTGCTTGCCTGCGCCGCGGTAGTGCATGCGCGCGACGATTTCCTGTCCAGGGAAACATCCCTTGTTGAAATTCACGGCGCCAAGGCGTTCGAAGGAAAGCGATTGCGGCAATAGTTCGCCGATCGCTGCATCGGGTATCCACGCAAACCCTGCGTCGATGTCGCGGTCGATCCAGTCACGCGTTGCGTGGTCGCCTGCGTGAGTGCTTGCTGTGTTGACGACGCGCCAGCTGCGGGTGCCGCCACCGTAGGTGATGCCGGCATCTTCATCGACGGTGATGAAGCCATCGGCCAACGCAGGTCCATCGATCACTGTCATGTCGCCGGTGCAGACGATGCGCACCTTGGCACGGAAGACGAAGCGCTTGAGGTCCTCCGCCATGGCCGCCGCGTCGCCGCCGCGTAGCAGGGCGGTGAAGCGGTCGGTGGCCGGCCGAGCCAACTGCAGGAAGGCGCGGCAGCGGCCCTTCGCGTCGAGCCAGGCGCTCCATTGCCATTGTCCCGGGGCCAGGCCTGAGACATCGGAGGAAAACTGGGCCTGGGCAAAGGCGGCGGCGTCGGGACCGTCGAGGGTAAGGAGGGAGGCGGGCATCAGTGGGTTCTGCATCGTAGGGATGTTAGGGCGTGCCCGGGCGCAATCCAGCCCCCTTTGAGTTGTGCTGCGGTTGCACAGGGTTTAACATTCGCAGGCTTTGAAAACCATGCCTGACACGTCTGCCCCTCCTGCCCAGGCCCCGGAATCCACGGTCGTGGAAACCGGCCACGGCGCCGCACCCGCGGCACCGGCCATGAAGCAGGAAGAGCGTCCACCGCTTGATCCCACCCGTTACGGCGATTGGGAAAAGAATGGACGCTGCATCGACTTCTGAGGGCAAAAGCCTGCCCCAAGAGGCAGGCCGTTGCGCATGGGTCGACGAGGGTGGTCGGGGAGGGGCGTCAAGCGATTCCTGAAGGATAGCCGCCATGGCACAGACCACCCGACCTCTCTCCCCGCACCTGCAGATCTACAAGTGGCAGTCGCAGATGGTCACTTCCATCCTGCACCGCGCCACCGGCATCGCCCTTGCCGTGGGCAGCCTGGTCATCCTGTGGGGCCTCGTTGCCCTGTCCATGGGTCCCGACGCCTGGGCCAGCTTCCATGCAGTCGCCGCCTCGCCGCTGGGCCTGGTGCTGCTGTTCGCCTGGACATGGGCGCTGTGGTTCCACTTCATCAATGGCATCCGCCACCTCTACCAGGATGCCGGCGCCGGTTACGCCATTAGCACCTTCATCAAGGCGAGCTGGTTCTCGATCATCGGTTCCCTGGTGATTACGCTTGCCACCTGGGCCTACGTGTTCATGGGAGGCGCTGCATGATCCGCGATCTGCGCAACCCGCTGCAGCGGGCCCGGGGCCTGGGCTCGGCGAAGGATGGCGTGGGCCACTGGTGGACCCAGCGACTTACCGCCATCGCACTCGTCGTGCTGGTGCTTTGGTTCGTGGTGCTGGTGCTGGGCCTCCTGGGCCACGACTACCAGGCCGTGCGCGCGTCCATCGCGCGCCCCTGGAACGCGCTGCTGATGATCGCCTTCATCATCGCCGCCTTCTGGCACTCGGTGCTCGGCCTGCAGGTGGTCATCGAAGACTACGTGCACACCCGCTGGCTGGAAGTGACCTCGATGATCGTCATCAAACTGCTCGCGTTCGCGGGCGTCCTGGCCGGCGTGCTCGCCGTCCTGCGTATCGCGTTGGGAAGCTGATCGATGGAAGCCTATAAGGTCCAGCAACACAAGTATGACGTCATCGTGGTCGGCGCCGGCGGTGCAGGACTTCGCGCCACCTTCGGCCTGGCCGAAAAGGGCCTGAAGGCCGCGTGCATCACCAAGGTATTCCCCACCCGTTCGCACACCGTGGCAGCGCAAGGCGGCATCTCCGCGGCGCTGGGAAACATGGGCGAAGACGACTGGCGCTTCCACTTCTACGACACCATCAAGGGGTCGGACTGGCTGGGCGACCAGGACGCCATCGAATACATGTGCCGCGAGGCCATCCCCGCGATCATCGAACTTGAGCACTACGGCGTGCCGTTCTCGCGTACCGAGGAAGGCAAGATCTACCAGCGCCCGTTCGGCGGCATGACCACCCATTACGGGCAGGGCACCGCGCAGCGCACCTGTGCCGCGGCCGACCGCACGGGCCACGCCATCCTGCATACGCTCTACCAGCAGGCGCTGGCGCACGACGCCACGTTCTTCATCGAATACTTCGCCATCGACCTGATCTTCGACGCCGACGGCACCTGCCGCGGCGTGCTGGCACTGGACATGAACGACGGCAGCCTGCATTTCTTCCGTGGCCATGCGGTGGTGATGGCCACCGGCGGCTATGGCCGCGCGTACTTCAGCGCCACCTCCGCCCACACCTGCACCGGTGACGGCGGCGGCATGGTGCTGCGCGCGGGCCTGCCGCTGCAGGACATGGAGTTCGTGCAGTTCCATCCCACCGGCATCTACGGCGCAGGCTGCCTGATCACCGAGGGCGTACGTGGCGAGGGCGGTTACCTCACCAATTCCGAAGGCGAGCGCTTCATGGAGCGCTATGCGCCCAGCGCCAAGGATCTTGCCTCGCGCGACGTCGTCAGCCGCGCCATGACCATCGAGATCCGCGAAGGCCGCGGCGTGGGCGAGCACAAGGACCACATCCACCTCAACCTGATGCACCTGGGTCCGGAGGTGATCAACGAGCGTCTGCCGGGCATCGCCGAATCCGCGCGCATCTTCGCCGGTGTCGACGTCACCAAGGAACCGATTCCGGTACTGCCGACGGTGCACTACAACATGGGTGGCATCCCCACCAACTACCACGGCGAAGTGGTGACCAAGCAGGGCGACAATCCCGACGCCGTGGTGCCGGGCCTGTTCGCCATCGGCGAAGCGGCTTGCGTGTCGGTGCACGGGGCCAACCGCCTGGGCTCCAACTCGCTGCTGGATCTGGTGGTGTTCGGACGCGCGGTGTCGCACCGCTGCGCAGAGCTGGTCAAGCCCGACACTGCCCACAAGGACCTCCCGGCCAATGTGCTGGACAAGGCCCTGGCGCGTTTCGACGGCATCCGTTACGCGAAGGGCAGCAAGCCCACCGCCGAGATCCGCGCCGCCATGCAGAAGACCATGCAGAGCGACGCCGCCGTATTCCGCACCGGCCAGACGCTCGAGGAAGGCTCGACGAAGATCTCCGAGGTCCACGACATGTTCAAGGACGTTGCCGTAAGCGACCGCTCCCTGGTGTGGAACTCCGACCTGATCGAAACGCTGGAACTGGCAAATCTGCTCGACCAGGCCGTGGCCACCATGCACTCGGCCCGGCAGCGTCCGGAAAGCCGTGGCGCCCATGCGCGCGAGGACTTCCCCGACCGCAACGACCACGAGTGGCAGAAGCACACCCTGGTGTGGATCGACGAAGCCGGCAACAGCCGCTTCGACTTCCGTCCGGTGCACATGTACACCCTGACCGATGAGGTCGAGGTGGTGCCGCCGAAGAAGCGCGTCTACTAACAACCGTTATCTGGAGAGGCAATCGTGGCCGAGTTCACGCTACCGAAGAATTCCAAGGTCCAGGGCGGTAAGCACCACGCGTCGCCCGGGGCGAAGAAGCCCCGTACCTTCAAGGTCTATCGCTGGAATCCGGACGACGGGCAGAACCCGCGTACCGATACCTACGAGGTGGACATGGCCGCCTGCGGCCCGATGGTCCTGGACGTGCTGCTGAAGATCAAGAACGAGATCGATCCCACGCTTACCCTGCGTCGTTCCTGCCGCGAGGGCATCTGCGGTTCGTGCGCGATGAACATCGACGGCACCAACACGCTGGCCTGCACGCGCGCGGTCGACGAATGCAGCGGCGGCACGGTGGCAATCTACCCGCTGCCGCACATGCCGGTGGTGAAGGACCTTGTTCCCGACCTTACCCACTTCTACGCCCAGTTCGCCTCGATCAAGCCGTGGCTGCGTACGCAGAGCCCGGCCCCGGCCGACAAGGAACGCCTGCAGTCGCCGGAAGACCGCAAGAAGATCGACGGCCTCTACGAATGCATCCTGTGCGCCTGCTGCAGCACCTCGTGTCCCAGCTACTGGTGGAATGGCGACAGGTACCTGGGTCCCGCCATCCTGCTCCAGGCCTATCGCTGGATCGTCGACAGCCGTGACGAGGACACCGGTGCACGCCTGGACGACCTGGAAGACCCGTTCAAGCTGTATCGCTGCCACACCATCATGAACTGCGCGCGCACCTGCCCGAAGGGCCTGAACCCGGCCAAGGCGATCGCGGAGATCAAGAAGCTGATCGTGCAGCGCCGTTCGGCATAAGCGGGACACGCAGGCGATGGACGAGGCCATCATCCGTCGCCTGCGCTGGCGCACCCGCCGCGGCACCCGCGAGCTGGACGCGCTGTTCGGCGGCTGGCTGGACGAATCCTTTGCCACCGCCGACGAAGCCACCCGCAAGGCATTCGACGAACTACTCGACGTACAGGACCCGGACCTCTGGGACTGGGTGATGGGACATGGAAAGCCAGGGCGCGAGGACTTCGCCCGCATCATCGATGAGATCCGCGCCCGACATCGACTTTGAATACTCACCCTCGCCGCGTGTGCGCCTGGCGGTGGGCGTGATGACGTTGGTCGCGGTGGGTTGTGTGGCTGCCAGCGGCTTGCAAGGCGCCGTGCGGGTCACCCTGGCCGTCCTCGCCGTGGCCGGATGGCTCACCTGGCGACCGCTCCGCGGACCCTTGCAGGTGGCCTGGGATGGTGACGGCCGGTGGTCGGTGGTGGCGCCAGGCTGTGGCCGGCAGCACGCGAAACTGGCCGGTCACGCCCGGTTCGCCGGTGTGGTCGTGCTGCGGCTGGCCCTCCCGGGTGGTACGCACACCCTGCTGCTCACCGCTTCCGACCTCCCCGCCGACACCTGGCGCCACCTGCGGATACGCCTGGCCGGACAGCGGCCAGGCTGACACCTTGCCGCCACCGGCGCGTTCGGGCACTCTGCCGGGTGCGGTGGCGCAACCGGATGCCGGATGCGACACCACCCATCCCGCGATTGAGCCGCATGTTCAGACCCCTCGAATTATTCATCGGCCTGCGCTACA
>NZ_DATHFX010000127.1:0-5342 GCF_035317885.1 Pinirhizobacter sp. | reverse complement strand
ACACGCCCGGCGATGAACTGACACTCGCCGGCGGCCAGGCCGGGCGACAGTTGCGCATGGGCGCGGGGCTGGTCGCCAACCCGCGTGCGAACCTGCAGCTTTACGGCGAGGGCACCTGGCGCACGGCGATCGGCAACCACGGGTTCCGTGGCTGGGCCGGCAACCTGGGCGTGCGGCTATCGTTCTAGTCTTAAGCTCAGGTCAGCCTGCGATCGAAAACCAGGGTCAACCCGAACGCAACAAAGACGGCGCCGGCGGCGCCGTCGATCCAACGCCGGGCTCGCAGGTAGCCGCGTCGGACGGCCGGCAAGCTGAAAATCGCCGCCACCACGGTGAACCAAAGGAAGGTCTCGACCGAGACCATTACCAGCAGACCCCAGCGCGTACCGGCGCTGGCGCCACTGCCGACCAGGGCGGAGAAGATGCTGGCGAAATACACCGCTGCCTTGGGGTTGGCAAGGTTGGTCAGCAGGCCACGGCGCAGCGCCGCCATCGCGTTGGATTCAAGCGCCACCGGCTGGGTGGGTGCCGTGGGTCGAAACGCGCCACGCAGCATCTGTACGCCCATCCAGCACAGGTAAAGACCACCAGCGACAGCAAGTAGCCGGCCCAACCACGCCAGGCGATACAACAGGATCTGCAGGCCAAGCAGGGCCAGGGTCGCCCAGACCACGACGCCGAGCGCAATGCCGGCGACGCCCGCCATGGCATCGCGCCGCGAGCGGCTGATCGCCATCTGCGAGACGAAGAAGAAATCGGGGCCGGGGCTCATCAGCGCCAGCAACTGGACAAGGGCAACGGTCAGGAACAGGGTCATAGGCCCATGATAGGCGGTCCGGGCGCTGGAACGGGGTCAGAGTTTGACTCTGACCCCCAACTTGCCCCCGGGCACGGCGTCCTCTAACCTGCCGGTTTTTATGCATGGTGCCGGGATCGTTCCCGCCACGGGGAACCTCGATGCTCGAAGCACTCGGCCACATCGGTTTTGGCCTGTTCGGACTTGCCGTACTGGTACTGATCGCCTTTGCCTTCTCCAACAACAAGCGTCAGGTCGACTGGAAACTGGTCGTGACTGGCGTCGCGTTGCAGGTGGCTTTCGCCTTCGTGGTGCTGAAGGTGCCGGCGGGCCGCATCGTCTTCGACGCCATCGCCACCGGATTCGTGCGCCTGCTCGACTACGTCGAGGTGGGCTCGCGCTTTATCTTCGGATCCTTGCTGGACACGCAGAAATTCGGCGTGATCTTCGCGGTGAAGGTGCTGCCCACCATCATCTTCTTCGCCGCCCTCACCGGCGTCCTGTACCACATCGGCGTGATGCAGCAGATCGTCAAGGGCATGGCGTGGCTGATCACCAAGGTGATGCGCGTGTCGGGCGCCGAAACCACCAGCGTCTGCGCCAGCGTGTTCATCGGCCAGACCGAAGCCCCGCTGACCATCAAGCCCTACATCGAGCGCATGACCCAGGCGGAGCTGATGACGGTGATGATCGGCGGCATGGCGCACATCGCAGGTTCGGTCATGGCGGCCTATGTGTCCATGCTCGGCGGCGACGATCCGGTTCAGAAGGTGTTCTATGCCAAGCACTTGCTGGCAGCGTCGGTCATGGCGGCGCCGGCGACGATGGTGCTGGCCAAGATCCTGGTGCCCGAGACCCAGGAACCGCTGACCCGCGGCACCGTACGCATGGAAGTGGAAAAGACCACCACCAACATCATCGACGCCGCCGCCAACGGCGCAGGTGATGGCCTGAAGCTGGCGATGAACGTCGGCGCCATGCTGCTGGCCTTCATCGCGTTGATCGCCCTGGTCAATGCGCCGATCCAGTGGATCGGCACCCTCGGCGGCGACGGCAGCATCAACCACTGGCTCACCATGCAGGCGGGCCACCCGGTGAATTTGAGCCTGGAGACGATCTTCGGCTGGGTACTTTCGCCGGTGGCGTGGCTGATCGGCGTGCCCTGGCGCGACGCGAACCTCGTGGGCAGTTTCATCGGCCAGAAGGTGGTGATCAACGAGTTCGTGGCCTATGCGAACCTTGCCGGCCACCTCGACCAACTGCTGCCGCAGAGCCGGCTGATCGCCACCTACGCCCTGTGTGGTTTCGCCAACTTCTCCTCCATTGCCATCCAGATCGGCGGCATCGGCGGTCTGGCCCCAGGCCGCCGTGGCGACCTCGCCCGGCTGGGCCTGCGCGCGGTGCTGGGCGGTTCGATCGCCACCTTCATGACGGCGACCATCGCCGGCGTGCTCGAAGGGTTATGAGCGAAAAAATCCTGCCCAAGATGTTCTGCCCGTACCGTGGGTTCAATTTGATATCGCTACGGGCGACGCCGGGCTAACGTCGCGGCGCGATCCGGACATGATGTCCGGCGCTTCACGACAAGGATCGTTATATGTTCAATCCAGGCGCGGCTGTTGCCTCGCAATCAATCCCCGTGCCTGTTGTCGGTGCCAGTCGCACTTCCAGCGACGTCGGTGCGATGCTTAACAGCACCGGTAATACACCCGCGCCGTCAACCCGCCCGGCGGCTGTCAAGGAGCTGGCCCATGTCATCGGCATGGCTTACCGCAGCTACGACGATAACGCCGTCCTCATCCGGGGTGGGGGCGCCGAGTCGTGGGATCTCGACTCCGACCACGAGGCACGCGATGAGCGTCGGATCGCCCAGGCGCAGGCCGGCATCAACCCCGGCAGCTCGAGCCCGAGCGGTGTCGCAAGCACGGCCATTCTGCGGCTGGTCAAGGAAGGTTATGGTGCTTCTACGGCCAGGCATATACAGACGCTATATCCGGGCCTCGCGCATGGCGCTGCCGTTACCCCGAAGATACTTGCCAGGCTGCGCGTCGACCTGACCCCATCGAATCTCCGCACAAGCGGCTCATTCAGCGCCGATGTATCGGCACGAGCGCGGCAATACATAGTCGAGAACCTGGCTTGCGATCGCGCAGCGGCGCAGGCCGAATTCGAGACGGATCTCACGCGTGCCCTCTATGTCGTCGACGGCAAGGAAATTTCACGGCCCGGGTTGCCAAAGGAAGAAGCGCTGGCTAACTTCGAGGCCGCCATACCCGATCCCCGAACCCGCGAAGTCCTCCGGCACATCGCTTTCCAGGGCACCCTGGGGGATGTTCAGATTGCAGCAACCACCAGCGACGAAGTATTCAGTGGAGGCTACGGCACCACTAGCCCCCACCCCAGCTGGAGCAACCACGACGACCTGAAGTACGAGATCAGCCGTGCCGACAACGGCGATTACACTGTGGTCGCCGAGAATCGCCGCTACGCCAGCCGCACCTGCGATCCGCACATTGCCAGCCTCGACGACGCCCGACCGCTTGGCGCCGGGAGCCATTACGACGTACGCGTCGAGGTGACCGTGCCGGCGAGCGTGATTACGCAAGGACGCTTCGAAGAGATCAGCGTGACGTCGGCTTATGCGATCGATTTTCATCCGCCCAGCCCTGCAGCACCCGCCCTGGCGACCCTGCTGCACAACGTCCAGGACGACCATACGACGCTGGAGACGTTCATCGCGAACATCGACGACCTTCGTTGCGCGGTGCGACTGGAAATCGAGCGCCAGATCGGCAATGGGCTTCTGAGCCCGCCACGTAACGCCGAAGACTCCTGTGCACAGTGGCGCCAGATCGTGGGAAACGCTGCGAAAGACATCGCCTGGGACAGGCTCGAGCGACGTCCCGAGGCTTTGCTATACATGGCCTGCGCAATGCACGACGCGCGGAGATTCACCGAGCAACTTCCTGACAGCATGACGCTAATCGGCGACGCGGATCACTACGGTGTGGACGTGGACCGCTTCGATCTCATCAATGAGGCCACGGCTCCCTTCACCGTCATGCAACAAGCGGTCATGCCGGCGCTTGTCGACATCGCTTTCGGCGCTGATGCCCACGAGATCAGCGGGCAATTTGAGTTGACCCCGCAACGCGACCCGGCGACAACATCCGCCGAGACGATGCGGGTGTTACGCGATCGCTTCCGCGAACTAGGCTTGCTCGCGTGCGATCAACCCCCGCCCAGGGCAGCGCCGGCCATCACCGACGAGCCTGGCCTTCCTCGCCGCTTGGAAGACGGCACGCGTGTTATCGACATGGGAGACGTGGAACTGATCGTCGTCTTCGATAAGATGACGGACACTTGGCGCGTGGCAGATCCCACGGGGCATGCCACGGGGGACCACATGCTATTCGACGACAACACCGGGGCCTGGGTGCGACGGCCACCCAGCCTGCTCGGGGGCGCCACGCAAGCGACTGTCCGGCAATTGCGCGGTAACGGCCTCGCCAACAGCCTGGATGCCCTGTCCAGCCTGGTCGAGCTCGAACCGGGCGCGGCGGCAGGCATCCTGCTTCAGCCCGGTGTGCTCGATGCACTCGCCGCGCATGTCGCCGAGGCGTTGCCCTATAGCGCGAGGCAGCAACCGCACGCCGCCCTGCCGCTGCAGGTCGCCGCCGACATATGCCGCAAGGCATGGCGAGCCGATCAGACGCTGGGCCAACAGATCGTCGACGCTTGGCTCGCTCGCGAATCGTTGGCCGACTCGCCCATGGCGCGCCTGCTGGAACACCACTCGTTGTACCACGTGCAACCTGCCACGGATGCCGTCACCCTCCTCCTGGCGGATTTGTCGCGTTCGGAGGCCATGCGCCGCACTCTTTACGATCGTTTCCAAGCACCGACCGGTAGGCGCAAGCGACTGGCAATCCACCTCGAAAAAAGCCCTGCCCTCGATGACGACACGTTCCGCAAGCACATTCGTGGGCGCCTTGCCGAAGCAGGCGTCGTAGCCAGGTACCGGAGCAAGCGCACGCTCACTCCAGAGCAGCACGACGATCAACTCAAGCGCCGTCGCGTGCCGAACGCGGACGAACTGCGCGCGTGCGCGACAGCCGTCACCGAGCGCACGCACTTCAACGAGCAGGAAGCCGTTCAGATGCACGAGGCGGCGCTCGACGCTGCGGCTAACGTCGCAAAGCGTGATGCGGAAGAAGCCATCAAGCGAGCGATCGTCAAGCGAGAGACGGAGGAACACCGTTACCGGTTGTGTATGGCGATGGACCAGGGTCACGCCGCTTCGCAGCATCGCCGCAAGGTGGACAACGAAGAGCGCGAGCAACGGCTTTCCGCGGACCACCATGAGGGTCAGCGATTGGCCATGGCTGAGCGTGCGGCGAGACAAGACCGCGTGAGTGCCGCCATCGCGACGCTTGGGCACGGGCTAGACCTCGCGCACCGCGAGCGGGCGGCGATTGCTTCGCGCGAACGCGAGCGGGTGGGCTGGCTTGCCATCGACAACAGCAACCGGAGCGGTGCGACGCCG
>NZ_DATHFX010000126.1:0-5303 GCF_035317885.1 Pinirhizobacter sp. | reverse complement strand
TCTATGATTAGCTTGTCGGGGTGAAATCGATCGGCTGTGTCGCTGAGAGCCTTGCTAGCTTGACTGAGCTCGCGATACGAATGGAAATCACAATACTCGATCGCCTGTCCGTTCATCATCTTGCAAGAGAAGGTACTTTCATCAACGGGGGCGGCACCTGGATCCACGACCAACCGCTCCGGCTTCGCTCGAGCCTCATCCGCGTCGACATCAATGCTCGCGAGCTGCCCGTCGGAAGATCGTGGAACAGATTGCCGTGTCGTTCCCGCAACTGAACAGCGAGAAATCGGAGGTCGGCATGGAGCTGATCTGGCGTAAGCTGACCAACGCGAAGGCGTTCCTGAGTCACGGAAGCGCAAGTTGTGGAGGCGGACGCGTCCGGCATTAGGGCCATCGATCCGAGCAGAGTGCAGCAAAATGCCAAGGCCCACCCGTAAAGGGTTGGCACCGGCGGCTGGGTCATCAGTGAGCCTTGATGAGCGCGGCGAGGGTATCGGGCTTGCTCGTGTCGCGGACCAGATGCGGATACTTGAGCCCATCGTGGTAGTCCACGCGGATGGTCTGGTACTCGTCGAAGTTCTTCACCAGCAGCTCGATCGGCTGGCTCTTGTCCTTGGCCGCGGCGGTGATGGCGTCCTTGATGGCATCGCCGGAGAACTCCTTGCCGTTCACCGCGACGACCTTCATGCCGGATGAGAGTCCGGCGTTGAAGGCAGGCCCATCCCACAATACGTCGCTGATCTCGCCGCCCTTGCCGATCAATACGCCCAGCGAATAAGTGAGCTCGGAGACGTCGCGCTGTTTCTCCATGGCGCTGAGTGCGGCATTGGGCTTGTCGGTATAGACCAGCGTCCAGCCGTGGGAGGCCAGGCCGCCGATCAGCGGACCATGCCCGTCCAGGCGCTCACGCAGATAGGTCGCCCAGTCGAACGGTTGGATGGTGTTGAGCGTCTTGACGACGTCCTCGAAGGTGTAGGTATTGACGTCCCACTTGCCGTTCTCCATGCCGAAGAACGCCTTGCCGAAATTGTCGATGGTCTTCTTGTTGCCGCTGAGCTCACGCAGCTTGCCATCGACCTCCAGCCAGATCATCTGGCCGGCGGAGTAGTACTCCTGGCGGCCCTGGTAGTTGTGGTACGGCTGTCCGCCGCGCCCGCCCACCACCGGGTCGTTGGTGGTGTCCTGCACGTTGCGCCAGCTGGCCAGGCCCGGACGGCCCTTGTCATAGGTGGAGGCGGTATAGGCCCACATGTCGCGCGCCTGCTCGTCGGTCCACAAGCCCGAACGCGCAGCCATCACATGACCCCAGAACTGGGTTTGGCCCTCATACACCCACAGCAGCGTGTCGCTCATCGGCACGTTGAAGTTCGGCGTGGTGAGATCCGCGCCCCGGCGGTACTTGCCGTCCCACGAGTGGTTGAACTCGTGCGAGAACAAATCGCGGCTCATCGCGCTCTTGTTCCATTCGGTGAAGAAGTCCGCGACGGTGCCGTCTTCGCTGGAGCGGTGGTGCTCCAGGCCATTGCCGCTCATCTTGTCACTGAGCGAGACCAGGAAATCGTAGTGATCGTAGTGGTGCGCGCCGTACAGCTTGTACATCTGCTGCACCAGGTCGCGGAACGGCTTGATCTGCTCGGGTTTCATCTCCAGGTACTTCGGATCGTCAGCGACGAAGTCCATGTGCACCGGGGTTTGCGCACCCGGGTCCAGGTCCACGCGTTTGAAGTACTTGCCGGCATAGATCGGCGAATCGACCAGGTCGTCGTAGTCGATCATCTTGTAGGTCACCGTGTTGCCACTGGTGGACGCAACCTCCAGCGCGGTTCCGGCCTGCCAGCCGGCTGGGTAGGTCACGCTGGCCTGGGCCATGATGCGGTTGGCGTTGTACCCAGCCGGGTACAGCGTGGTGGCGTTCCACTGCAGGTTGAGCATTTCCGGGGTCATCACCACGCGGCCCTGCTTGGTGTCCTGCGGCGAGAGGTATTCGAAATAGGCCTGTACTTCGGTCGCGCCCTGCGGCACGTCCACATGGAAGGCGTAGACGTTGAGCGGATCGCGCGTCCACGGCAGCACCTTGCCGTTAGCCTTGACCACCAGCCCGGCGAGCTTGTCGATCGGGCCGGCCGGCGCATGCGTGCCGGGCAACCATTGCGGGTATAGCAGTGTCAGCGGGCCCGCCTGGACCGGAATCGTTTCGTTGATGCGGAACACGCGATGGGCGATATCGGTAGCGTCCACGGCGATCTTGATGGTGCCGTTGAATGCGATGTCCTGCGGTGGCGGCACGTCGGCGAAGGCGGGCATGGCGGCGAGCGCGAAGCCGGCGGCCAGCAGAGCGGAAGCGAGGGGTGTCATTTTCACGGAAGGGGCTCTCGTGTGGGGGCTGCGAATAGTGAGCATAACGCTATGCAATACCTGCTTCTGGAGATGGGAGCCGCAAATTCTTGCGCGTGGCTAATTGCTTCGGTAAGCTTTTGACGGCTCGCGATGTCGGGGGATCCGATGCTCAGACGCACATTTGTCCAGGCCCTTGCGGCGAGCCTCTCGATCGCACCGTTTTACCTGCAGGCGAAAGAGGCGGTTGCCATGCCCAACGCCCATTTTGCCGACGTGAACGGCCAGCACCTCTTTTACCAGAAGCATGGCACCGGCAAACCACTGATCCTCCTGCATGGCGGCGGCCCGGAGGTGGAAGCCTTCGCGGGTAATGTCGCAGGCCTGGCCAAGGGACGGCAAGTCATCGCCCCGCATCTTCAGGGACACGGGCGAACCCCCGATACCGACCGTCCCTTGCGGTGTGAATTCCTCGCCGATGACATCGCTGCGCTTATTCGACACCTGAATATCGGCAAGGCCGATGTCGCGGGTTATTCACTCGGTGGCGGTGTGGCCATTCAGTTGGCCATTCGCCACCCGGACGTGATCGATCGCCTGGTGGTGCTGTCGACGGTCATCAGCAACGACGGCTGGTATCCGGAAGGACGGGCTGCCATCGACCAGATGGAAGCCAATGCCCCGATGATTGGCGAGCATCTGAAGGCCTCGCCCGTGGGCAAGATGTACCCCGGCGTCGATTGGACGAAGCTGTTCCGGAAGACGGGCGAGATGATGAGGCAGCCGTTCGACTGGAGCGCCGGGGTGCGCCAGATCAAGGCTCGTACCTTGCTCGTTTTTGCCGACGCCGATGCAGTGCGCCTGGAGCACATCGTGGAGTTCTACAAGCTGCTTGGCGGAGGCCAGCGCGATGCGGGGATCGACGGCTCGCTGCGCGCAGCGAACCAGTTGGCGATCGTGCCCAACACCACGCACTACAACCTTGCCGGCAATCCGCTCATCACTGAGCTGGTCAATGGCTTCCTTGGGGCGAATGCAGCGCCGCGATGATCTTGGCGACCACTGAAGTAGGCGTGCACTTGCCCGGTCAACCGCCGTACTGTTTCGGAATTGGCCGCTCGGGGCTCTTCTCGCCTTGCCAATAGATCGTCACGACCCACCAGCGTTTACCGTCGAACAACAGTTGAAAGCTGTTGATGCCACGCTGGAATGGTTTGGCATCCGCTTCATGGCGCGATTCGTACGTGCTGAATACCTGGACGATGTTGCCGAAACGGTCTTCAGTGCGGTGTGCCTCGCGCTCGAAGAAACCATCCTTTTTCAGCATGGGCTCGCCCAGTCGGATGTAGTCCTCCACGCTCATTACATGAGCCGTGACGACGCCATCCTCGCCTGTATGTGCGGAAATCAGGCGTGCGCCTGGCACGAACAGCGAACGCATGCGATCCCAGTCACGCTGCTGTCCCTTGGGGCCCGAAATTACGTCATAGACCGCCTTGATGACCGCGTCTTCCGAAGCCACGTCCGCGGGTCGCGCAGCTGGCGTTGCGGCGGCTGGAGCGGGAGCAGGAGCGCTTTGGGCGGCGGTGGGTTGCAGCGGGGTCCCGGCGAGCGCCAGGGCGCAAAACACCGTCAATTTGCGAAGCGATACAAGGCCCATAGCGTGCACTCCCCTTCAGTGGTAATGGCGTTGCACCATAAGGAGCTTGGCGAACGCCGGCAAGTGCCCTCCCCTCCCCCGATTACCTGAGCTAATCGCCTTGCCCGAACGTCTGCTTCGGGTCGGACGCGGGCCCACAGATGATGACCGCCTCGACCGCCCGCGTCACGCGCACGAGGTTCTCTTCCAATGCACGGCGCATGCGCCGCAGGTGTGCATCGTAGGTGCCGCTCGCCAGGAAAGACGCCAGCCTTTACAAGACATGGTCTTCGGCCTAGTCTGAAACCACGGAGATGGCATTCCTCCGCGAACCGCCCCATCGGGGCTGATGATGCCTACGAACCCTGGACCCCGGGTGCGTAGCCACGTGAATGCGCCCCAAGTGCCAGGCCCATGAATTGACCTGGACTGTGCATGCGCCGATTTCGACACCGGGAACAGTGGAACTTCTTCCTTATCCATGAGTGATTTCCGCAACACGGCCAGGGAGCGCCTCCAGGCATTCGTTTCACATGACTTTCTGTCCCTCGCACAGTGGCGCAGACGCCTTCTGTTCTGGACGGGGGCTGTTGTCGTGGGCCTTGCAGCCGTGTTTTTTGCAAAAGCCGCCGATTACGCTTTTGCGTTGTTCCGACACGTCGCCTCCCACGGCTGCTGGGTGCCGCTTCTGATCACGCCGGCCATGTTTGCCTTGCTCTGCTGGCTCACCCAGGGCGCAATGAAGGCCACGCGAGGCTCTGGCATTCCCCAGGCCATTGCGGCACTCAAAGTGGAAGACGAGGCGTTTCGCACCCGGCTTCTTGCCCTTCGGGTGGCCACCGGCAAGATGGCATTGACCCTTGCAGCCCTCCTTGGCGGTGCGTCCGTGGGCCGAGAGGGCCCAACCGTGCACGTCGGGGCCGGCTTGCTCTACTCCATGGGTCGCCGCTTCGGCTTTGATGACCCGACATCAGCAGGGCGTTTCATCCTCGCTGGGTCCGCTGCCGGTCTAGCGGCTGCATTCAACACGCCCCTCGCGGGTGTGGTCTTTGCCATCGAAGAGATGTCAGGCACGTTCGAACACCGCATGAGTGGGACGTTGCTGACGGCTGTGATTGTCGCTGGCGTGGTATCGCTAGGGATTCTGGGCAACTATGCCTATTTCGGGGAGATAACGGCCGCCCTGCCTTTGGGGCGCGCGTGGCTTTCAGTCTTGCTGACCGGCATCGCTGGCGGACTCGCCGGAGGTCTTTTTTCGCGGCTCATTGTTCCTGCCGCCACAGGGTTTCGGGGAGCAGTGGCGCGACTTCGGACCCGCCAGCCGGTGGTT
>NZ_DATHFX010000125.1:0-12249 GCF_035317885.1 Pinirhizobacter sp. | reverse complement strand
AATCCCAGACGCCGTGCCCGAGCTTCAGGCCCCGCCTTTCGAAGTGCGTCTCGATGCGCCAGTCCGGCCGCGGTGCCACGGCACGCGGTCCTAAGCGATTGGTCCATGCCGGTGCGGCCTCCATCACGTCAAGCATGTGGTCGGCGTAATCCTGCCAGTCGGTGGCCAGGTGCAGCAGGCCGCCGCGGGCCATGCGCGTGGCAAGCATGGCGACGAAGTCCGGCTGCACCAGGCGGCGCTTGTTGTGCCGTTTCTTGTGCCAGGGGTCGGGGAACCAGATGCGCACTTCCGAGAGCGCCCCGGCGGGGATCTCCCGCTCGAGCACTTCCACCGCGTCGTGCTTGTAGATGCGTACATTGGCGGCATCGCGCGCGGCCAGCGCGTTCATCAGCCGGCCCACACCCGGGCCGTGTACTTCCACGCCAAGGTAGTCGCGCGCCTGGTCGTGTTCGGAGGCCCAGGCCAGGGCCTCGCCATTGCCGAAGCCGATCTCCAGCACGCGCAGGGCCTGACGCTCGAAGGTGGTATCGAGGTTGCGCGGCTGGCCCTGGTAGTCCAGGCCGAAGCGCGTCCAGTGGTCGTCGAAGGCGCGCTGCTGGGCGGGGGTCATGCGGCCTTCGCGCAGCACGAAGCTGCGGATGCGCCGCATGACCGGCGATGGAGTGTCGTCGCTCATCGGCCGGCTCCGATGCGCTTGGGGGAATCGATCTGCATCAGGCCATTGTAGCGGCCGAAGGCCACGCTTACCGCACGGTGCCCATGCCGGAGTTGCCGCCCTTCGAGCCGTTGCCGTTGCCATTGGAATTGCCGGCGGGCCTGGATTCGGCGGTACGCGCCGGCACGCTCATGCGCACCTGGTTCCCGGGCGCCGGTTGTACCGGTGGCGGTCGCTGCCAGCCACCGTGGTTGCCATTGCCATTGCCATTGCCGTCACCACCGTGCCAGCCATGTCCGTTGGCGTTCCCGTTGCCGGCTTGCGCACCATCTCCAGGCTGATCGATCGGGCGGCTCATGTACTGAACCTCCGGCCTGGCACCGCCTCCCATATTGCCGCGATAGGTATGGACCTCGTCGCCGCGGACGCGAGGCACGAAGCCCGATGCCTGCGGCATGTCATTGGTGGAGACTACGCGTGGCCGTGAGTCGGCTGCTTGCCGTGCCTGCTCCGTGTTCGGCGCGATGAAGCTCAGGCCCGGGCGCGCACTGGCGCCGGCGTCGGGGTTCATCGGCCGCACCGTGGAGACGACGGTGGGCGGGGTGCGATCAGGTACGCGCATGACATCGACATCGCGCGGCCTGCCGTCATGGCCGCGTATCGGCCACGGCCTCGCGTCGCCGATCGCAGGGCCGTTGGGTTGGCTGGCATGCTGCTGGAAGCGCCGGATTTCCGGGAAGCTCGATGCCGGTGCGTTGGCGGCGGCCCACGATTGTGCGGGACGTCCGTGGCCCGGCGGTGGCGGTACCTGGGCGGCCTGGAAGCCCGGGTCGTGCAGGCGACGTCGGCCGGGCACCCAGCCCCAGCGGCCATGGCGGTGGGTCCACGTACCGTAGTGGAACGGTGCGAAGCCCCACGGCTGGTCGCCGACATAGGTCCAGCCCCAGGGATCGACGTAGTCCCACGAGCCGGAATCGTAGGGTTCCCAGTCTTGCGCCACGTCGTTCGGATACCACACCGCGCCGTCGTCAGGGTCTTCAGCCCAGGTCCCGTAGTGATCGAGGTCCTGGTAGCCCACGGTGTCCGACGACACGTATTGCGTGGTCGCTGGCGCCGCGAAACTGCCGTCCCGACCGAGCGCCCAGGTATCGAAGGCATCCGACGGCGGTAGTCCGCTCACTGCCAGCGCCGTCAGCGTGGCGTTGTCGAAGCGATAGCTTTGACCGCCTTTCAATGCCAGCGGTCCTGCCGCCTTGCCGTAGGCAGACGCACTGCCTTCGCGCAGCTTCACCGCGGTATAAGCCTTGCCGGCTTCAAAACGATAGCGGCCCGGCTTGTCGATCAGCACGGCCACCTTGTCGGTATCGATTTCCAGTGTCTGGCCCGGGTTGAGCGTGCGCACGCTCACCTGGAGCACGCCTGAAGGCAGGGCGAAGCGGGCCTGCGCCGGGGAAAGCGACGACACCCCCAGCTCGCTAGTGCCACCCAGTCGAAGCACGGTGCCGCCGAGGTCCACCTCGGCCAGCGCCGAGCCTTTGGTGGCCAGGCGTTCGCCCTGGGCCAGCGGACGGTTGCGCTGGGCCGGTTCCCAGGGGCCGGCACCGTTGGCGAAGAGCGAAGCGTCGCCGTGCACGTAGGAGATACGCGCCACTTGCGGTGAGGTGGTGGTGTCCTGGGCGTGCAGCGTGCCGGTAGCGACCAGCGCGGCAAATGCCACGCCAAGCAAGAGTCTGTCCGAAGCGGTCATCTGTGCCTCCATGGCGGCAATGCCCCCGCATCGCGCCGCGAGGTCGATTATGCGCCTCGGGCGCGGCAGGGGACATGTGCCTCGGCCCTTCGTTCAGCCACCATCGGGCCTGTTCCACGCCGCCGCATGCATGGGGTACCATCCCCCTCCCACGCGGGTGTAGCTCAATGGTAGAGCTGTAGCTTCCCAAGCTACTGACGAGGGTTCGATTCCCTTCACCCGCTCCAGTCGTGCGGCAGCTATTTTTCATCCTGGCTTCCTTGCCAGGTGCGCTCAAGCGCCTGTTTTCTTCGCTCATGGCCAGAGCCGCCCAAAAGCCCTCCTGACACGCATCGTTAAAGCACCTGGCGAAAGTCGATTTCGCCAGGATCGTCCATTTTCGATATCTGGACTTTCGGCGCAGTCCTATATTCATTGCTATGCATAGGCTATAGGCGATGATTATTTGAATAAAAATAGCCTACAAGCTATCTATATTTTGATATAGACAGCCTTTAGACGATGATAACTTGATTATTCATAGATTTTAGGCTATATTTCAAGCCATTGCTGAGGTAAGGTCATGAAAACAAGCCGAAAACTAGCTGCTGCGACCCGGAAGCACCTTGACCCCCGACTGGCTGAACTGCGTTCGTTGCGAACGACCATGTCGCGACCCAACCAGGGTTGGATAAGGAGCATCCGACAAGCGCTGGGTATGACAGCGACCGATCTGGGGAGCCGCATGGGTATTGCGCAGGCGTCCGTCAGCAAGATGGAAGCATCGGAGATCAATGGCTCGATTCAACTGGACTCTTTGCAACGCGCTGCAGCCGCGATGAATTGCACGGTCGTCTACGCCCTGGTTCCCAATCCGCCCTCTCTTCAGAGCATCGTGGAAGAGCGGGCCAGGCATGTCGCGCTTAAGCATCTGACCCCGATCGAACACACGATGCTCCTCGAGAACCAGGCGATCGGCGACGTGGCGCGCAAGGAAGTGCTTGAACGCCACATCCAGATGGAAATGGAAGGCCGTGACCTTTGGAAGTGACCGCGTGTGAGCGATTTATTTGACGTCGACGAAGGACAGACACCGCTCACCGATGAAGAGCGCAGGGGCTTGAAGCCTGCGTTCATCGCTTTCCGCCATGAACTTAATGCTGCCGAGCAGGAAAACATCTTCGTCGCGTCGGTGGCACTACGGAAGCAGGTGCAACGACTGAGCGCCATGGACCTCACCAACGAGGCATTCATTTGTGATGCCCATAAGGCCATGTATGCAGACGTGTGGAGATGGGCAGGTAGTTACCGGACGACGGACCGCAACATCGGCGTAGAAGCCCATGACATTCGCGTCCAGATGCGGTTGTTCACCGACGACGCGCGATTCTGGATCACGGAAGGTGTGTTTCCTCCGGATGAACTCGCCGTCCGCTTTCATCATCGCCTGGTGGCCATCCATCCGTTTCCCAATGGAAACGGCCGGCTTTCGCGCATGATGGGCGACCTGGTTGTCGAACGCCTCGGGCGCCGTAAATTCACCTGGGGAGCGAATTCGCTGACGGAGCCAGGTGCCACTCGATCGGCTTATATCCAGGCGCTGCAAGCTGCGGACAGGCACGACATGACGGCTTTGCTTCAATTTGCCCGGTCGTGAACCACCTCGTCTTCACCCGATCACCCATGTGTGGAGTTATCCTTCGCACCCCAGCTCCCCGGACCATCCCGGATGCGCCTCCCCAACCCGACGGCATTCCCATGACCGAAGTCATCACCCTCGGCTGGCGCGAGCGGCTGGCACTGCCCTCATTCGGCATCTCCTCGCTCAAGGCCAAGCTCGACACCGGGGCGCGGTCCAGTTCGCTGCACGTGGAATCGTTGCGGGTGTCGGAGGAGGGTGGGGATACCTGGCTCGATTTCGATATCCGCACCGGGCGGCGCAGCCATCCGGTGCTGGTGCCGTGCCGCGCCATGGCCACGGGACGGCGGCGGGTGAGCGATTCGGGTGGGCATGCCAACATGCGCTGGTTCGTTCGCACCGAGATCGAGATCGCTGGTTCCCGCTTCGAGATCGACCTGAACCTCAACGACCGACGGCACATGCTGTTCCCGCTGCTCCTGGGCCGCATGACCCTGCTCGATCGCATCCGCGTGGATCCGGCGCTTTCCTATACCACCAGCCTGCGGGGCGTTGTCGGTACGGGGTGAGGCCACTGCCCCATAATCGTCACCATCGCGCGACCGGAGCGCGCTAGCATCGACACCATTCGATGCCCCGCCTGGCGGGGCATGCCGCCCCATCGGAGTCCCTAAGGCTTTGAAAATCGCCATCCTGTCGCGCAATGCGCGCCTGTATTCCACGCAACGGTTGGTGGAAGCGGCGCGCAAGCGCAAGCACACCGTCAAGGTGATCGACCCCATGCGCTGCTACATGAGCATCGGGCCGCAGTCGTTCGCCATGCATTTCAAGGGCAAGCCGCTGGGGCACCTGGACGTTGTGATCCCGCGTATCGGTACCTCAAGTACCTTCTATGGCACCGCGGTGCTCCGCCAGCTGGAACTGATGGGCGTGTACACGCCCAACCCGTCCGATGCGGTGTTGCGGGCTCGCGATAAATTGCGATCGCTGCAGCTGATGGCGGCCCAGGGCGTGGACATGCCCAAGACCGCCGTGGGCGACAATCCCGACGACACCGCGGACCTCCTGGACATGCTGGGCGACCCCCCGCACGTGATCAAGCTCAATGAGGGCACCCAGGGCCAGGGGGTGGTGCTGGCCGAGAAGCGCGCAGCGTCGCAAAGCGTGATCGAGGCTTTCCGCGGCCTGTATGCCAATTTCCTGGTGCAGGAATTCGTCCGCGAGGCCAACGGCCAGGACCTGCGCTGTTTCGTCGTGGGCAACGAGGTGGTCGCCGCTATGCAGCGATCCTCCGCCCCCGGGGAATTTCGGGCCAACCTGCACCGCGGGGGCACCGCCGAAGCCGTGGAGCTGACTGACGAGGAGCGCCGGGTGGCCCTGCGTGCAGCCGCCACCCTGGGCCTGGGGGTAGCCGGCGTCGACCTCCTGCGCTCGGCGCGGGGGCCGCTTTTGCTGGAAGTGAACGCCTCCCCGGGCCTGGAGGGCATCGAGGCCAGTACCGGGGTGGATGTCGCCGACGCCATCATCCGGCACTGTGAAACCGGGGCCGGTGCCGAGCGGATGACCCCGCCCAAACGCCGCCGCAAAAAGGCCGCTTAACGGCCATTTAAACGGGGCGGGTATATAACGTTCCCATCGGGGTTCGAAAGGCAATCCCCAGTGGTTGCCGTCTTCTGGGCTTTCGGTCATCGGGGCAGTTCTTCTTTGGCCCGGGCGCCATGGCGTCCGGGCCTTTCTTTGCGTCCCGTTCATTTATGTGACTGTGCGGGCCACGCGACAAACGTTAAGCTTCGTGGCAGCGGGGTACTTGCCCCCTCCGGCCTAGCCCCACGGGGCGACTGCGCCGCCATCGGACATCGGAGTGCCCGCATGCGTGTTCTGGTAATCGAAGACAACAACGACATCGCCACCAACATCGGCGACTACCTGGAAGACCGCGGGCATGTCGTGGATTTCGCCGGCGATGGCGTCACCGGCCTGCACCTGGCCGTGGTGCACGATTTCGACGTGATCGTGCTGGACCTCACCCTGCCTGGCATGGACGGCCTGGACGTGGCCCGCAAGCTGCGCCACGAGGCGCACAAGCAGACGCCCGTGCTGATGCTTACCGCGCGCGACGCCCTTGAGCAGAAGCTCACCGGCTTCGAGTCGGGCGCCGACGATTACATGACCAAGCCCTTCGCGTTGCAGGAACTGGCAGCCCGCCTGGAAGTGCTCGCGCGCCGTGGCAAGGGCCCGCAAAGCCGCGTGCTGAAAGTGGCCGACCTTACCTACAACCTCGACACGCTCACCGTGTCGCGCGAGGGCAAACCCATCCAGTTGAACCCGATCGGCCTGAAGCTGTTGCAGGCGCTGATGGAAGCAAGCCCTTCCGTGGTCACGCGCCAGGATCTCGAGCAGCGCGTGTGGGGCGAGGAATTGCCCGACTCCGACTCCCTGCGCGTGCACATCCATGGCCTGCGCGCCGCTATCGACAAGCCGTTCGAGAAGCCTCTCATCCACACCCGCCACGGCATCGGGTACCGCATGGTCGATCCGGATGCGGTCGCGGCGTAAGCTCCGCTTCCGGCTGATCGTCACCTTTGCGCTGTTCGGTTTCGGACTCAGTGCACTCTTCGCCTTCGCGGCGCTCAATATCCGCGCGAGGGTCGAAGAACAGCTGATCAATTCCTCGCTGCAGGACGAGGTCGATCATCTCAACGACAAGGCGCTGGCCGACCCCGGCGCGCCCTTCACGTTCGAGATCGTCAAGGCGCAAACGGCCAGCGACCGCTTCCTGTACAAGGTGCCGTTGTCGTGGCAGCGGCTGGGTACCGGCGTGCACGACCTGTTCGAGCCGGGTCCCGACGGCAAGATCCACCACTACAAGGTGGCAGTGCGGCGCAAGGACGGCGTCAACAGCTTCCTGCAGTTCGATGTCTCGCGCGACGAACTGGGCAAGCAGCAGCTGTTGATCAGCGTGATCGGCGCGGTATTCATTTTTGGCCTGCTCTCGCTTGGCCTGGGCGTATGGTTGTCTTCGCGCGTGCTGCGGCCGGTCACCGACCTTGCCCGCCGTATCCGCGAATTCCGTCGTGCCGGCAAGGTCGAGCCTCTGGCGCTGCATTTCGCCGATGATGAAGTGGGTGAGCTGGCCGTGGCGCTGGACGAATACGCTACGCGCCTGACCCTGATCGTGGAGCGCGACCGGGAGTTCAATTCCGATGTCAGCCACGAGCTGCGCACCCCGTTGGCGGTGATCGCCAGTACCACGGAACTGCTGCAGGGTTCACCCGACCTCACCGACAAGCTGCGCGAGCGCTTGAAGCGCATCGAACGCGCCTCACGCCAGGCCACGGAGCTGATCGAAGCCTTGCTGCTGCTCTCTCGCGCCGAACGCCGCGGCCCTACGCGCGGTGAAACCACCGATGTAGCCAAGGTAGCCAGCGACGTCATCGAGAGCCAGCGGCCGCAGATGGGTGGCAAGCCGATCGAGATCGACCTGCTGGTGGCCGACCCTGTCACGGTCAACGCGCCCGCTTCGGTACTGTCGGTGGCGCTGACCAACCTGATCGGCAACGCCATCAAGTACACCATGCAGGGCAAGGTGACGGTGCGTGTGGGCGACAACCGCATCGATGTCTCCGATACCGGCCCGGGCATCCACCCAGACGACGCGGAGAAACTTTTCCAGCGCGGTATCCGCGGCGAAGGCGCCGGCGGCAGCGGCGCGGGCCTGGGGCTTGCCATCGTCAAGCGGCTTTGCCACCTGTACAGCTGGGATGTTTCGCTGCGCCCGCGCGAGGACGTCACCGGCGTCGTCGCCACGGTGCGCTTCAGCTGAGCGGGGCGGCAACGGGGTCAGAGTAATTACTCTGACCCCCAACAACCGCTCGCCTCCTACTTCGCAGCGTGTTCGAGCGCCTTGAAGTCTTCATCGCTCAGTTCGATCGAGGCGCCGCCGACGTTCTCGATGAGATGGTCGACGCTGCCCGTGCCTGGGATGGGCAGCATCACCTTCGAACGCTTCAGCAGCCAAGCCAGTGCGACCTGGCCGTTGCTGGCCTTCAGCTTCGCGGATATTTTCGACAGCACCGAACCTTCCGCGGCCAGTTCGCCGGCGGCCAGCGGGTACCAGGGGATGAAGCCGATGTTGTTCGCGTCGCAGTAGTCGAGCACTTCCTCGCTCTGGCGGTTGCCGAGGTTATAGAGGTTCTGCACGGTGGTTACCTTGAAATACTTCCCGGCGGCCTTGATTTCCTCGACGTTCACTTCCGACAAGCCGGCATGGCGGATCAGTCCTTCGGATTGCATGGCCTTGATCACGTCGAACTGTTCGTCGCGAGGCACCTTCGCGTCGATACGATGCAGCTGCCACAGGTCGATGCGTTCCACGCCCAGCCGGTGCAGGCTCGTCAACACGCATTGGCGCAGGTATTCCGGACGGCCCAACGGGGCCCAGACGTCCGGGCCGTGGCGGGTGAGGCCACCCTTGGTGGCGACCAGCATGCCCTTGTACGGATGCAGCACCTCGCGGATCAGGTTCTCGCTGACGTAGGGACCGTAGCTATCGGCGGTGTCGATGAAATTCACGCCCACGTCGGGCAGCTTTTTCAGCGTGGCGCGGGCGGCATCGGGATGGGCAGGCTCCCCCCAGATGCCTTTGCCGGTGATGCGCATGGCGCCGAAGCCCAGGCGGTTCACCTCGATGTCGCCTCCTATGCGGAATTGGCCGGAATGCTTGGCGTTGCTTTGGTCGGACATGGTTCGATTCCTTGGGAAGAGTGGAAAACCTTCCAAGCTTAATCCCCGGATCGTTGAGGTGCCGTCACAGCCGTTGTGTAGCCGCGTCAACAGCGCCTCCGACAGGCCAGGCGCGCCCCTGGCGAAGGGTAATGGACCGCCAGCGGTCCGGCCGCCGATCCGTGCGACGGACCGGGCACATGTTCGCGATGGATGTCCATGCGTCCCCGGCCGCCGGCGCAGTTGGCCGAGTACGCGAGCATCGAATCGTCGGTGGGATCGAACGATGGGCCGATCACGAAGTCCGAGCAGCCCAGGCCAATCGCTTGCCGCGGCGACCACGCGCCGTGCTCGTTGCGCGACACGTATAGGCGCGTCGCGGCCTTGTCATCGGTCATCACGCCCGAGGCGAACACCAGGGTGGCTTCTTCTGGCGAAAGCGCGGCATCGAAATCTTCATCGGCGGTGTTGATCGAAGGCCCGAGGTTGGTGGGTCGTGCGGCGCCTGGCCGGGCGATGAAAAGATCGTGCTTACCCCGCCCACCCCAACCGTTGGACGAGAACAGCAGGCCACCATCGCGCGTGGGCGTAGGTGCCCACTCATCGCCTTTGCTGTTGATCGCGGGTCCCGCATTGGCGGGTGTACCGAAGGCAAACGACGTCGGATCGCGAGTGACCACGTAGATGTCGGTACCGTCGAAGCCACCCGCGCGATCGGAGTGGAAGTACACCTTCTTCCCATCCTTCGAGAACGCCGGATCGAACTCTACCGCCTCGGTGTCGAACGACACGCGCGCCGGAGTGCTCCAGCCATCGCCAACCCGGTGCCGTTCCCAGATGTCCTGCTGCTCGGCCGGAGCGTCGCGCCCAATCGAGCCCCATAGCATCTGCCGTCCGTCGGGGCTGATCGCCAGGCGTACTTCGGCTGCGGCGGTGGAGATAACGCCCGGCTCGAACGGAGCACTGATGGGGGCGTCGGAGGCATGCGACGGCAACACCAGGGCGCCAAGCGCCAGCCACGCAGCGAATACACCGGCGGAAACCGAACCATGCATGTCGACACCCCGTGCGGCCAGCCCACGAAGTTACCGGGCGATCGGCGCGCGCGCCTTCACGATCTGAGCAGCACTCGCTAGCGCCTGCCGACGCGCCCGCAGTTCGTCCCTTTTGTCTTGGCCTGGATGGGAAGTCATTTATCGAGCATTCCTTTCCTCCAGGGCATCACGCCGATCCTCCATCAGGCGGCCCCGAAGCGCAATATAATGCGACATGACTCGATTGCCTGACCGAGGGGATTCGGGACTCGAGATGGCGCCGCGCCGCGCGAGGCAGCCGTTGGCGAAGGTGAGCCTCAGCACTTGACGCGCCCTTGCGGCGGACGGCTAGTATCGGCGATCCGTCCAGGGGAAGGCACCGATGCCCGTTTGCCGCCACGCCATGCTCACATTGTCGCTGGGCGGATTGCTCGCCGCATCAGGCGTCCACGCCGCTGATAGCGATTCGGCGCGCTGGCAGCGCGAAGCCAAGGCGATCACCATCGTTCGCGACGACTGGGGCATCGCTCACGTGCATGGCAAACGCGACGCTGATGCGGTATTCGGCATGGCTTATGCGCAGGCCGAAGACGACTTCAATCGCGTCGAGGCCAATTACCTCACATCGCTGGGCCGTACCGCTGAAGCCGAAGGCGAATCAGCGTTGTGGCAGGATTTGCGGCAGAAACTCTTCGTCGATCCCGTCACGCTGAAAACCGACTACGCGCGAAGCCCTTCATGGCTGAAAGCACTGATGGATGCCTGGGCCGACGGACTCAACTACTACCTGGCCACGCATCCGGACGTGCACCCGCGGGTGATCAAACACTTCGAACCGTGGATGGCCTTGAGTTTCAGCGAAGGCAGCATCGGCGGCGATATCGAGCGCGTGTCTACGAAGGACCTGCAGTCTTTCTACGGCAAGGATCCCCAGGGCGCGTTGGCTCAAGTGTCGCCGCCGTCCAGTTGGTGGGAGCCAACCGGCTCGAACGGTATCGCCATCGCACCGAAGCTCACGGCGGATGGCCACGCCTTGCTGCTGATCAATCCGCACACCTCGTTCTTCTTCCGCTCCGAGTTACAGATGTCCAGTGACGAGGGACTCGACGCTTACGGTGCGGTGACCTGGGGTCAGTTCTTCATCTACCAGGGATTCAACAAGCACATCGGCTGGATGCACACCTCCACCGGAGCCGACGTCGTGGACGAGTTCGCCGAGACGATTCAGCGCAAGGACGGCAAGCTGTTCTATCGCTACGGCAATGAAATGCGTCCAGTGACGTCGCGCGATCTCGTCGTGCCCGTGCATTCGGCCGACGGTTCACTTGCCGAACGCCATTTCACCGTGTACGCCACGCATCACGGCCCCATCGTTCGTGCGCAGGGCGACAAGTGGATTGCCGTCGAGCTGATGAACAAGCCGCTGGAAGCCTTGCAGCAAAGCTGGCTTCGCACCAAGGCCAACGACTATGCGGCCTATATGAAGGTGGCCGAGTTCAAGGCGAATTCGTCGAACAACACCATCTACGCGGACGACAAGGGCAACATCGCCTATCTGCATCCGCAGTTCATTCCCAAGCGCGACGATCGCTTCGACTACACCAAGCCCGTCGACGGCAGCGATCCTGCAACCGACTGGAAAGGATTGCTGCCGCTGGACAAGGCGCCGCACCTGTTCAACCCCCCGACGGGCTGGATCTTCAATACCAACGACTGGCCCTATTCGGCTGCAGGTCCCGACAGCCCCAAGCAGGCGGACTATCCGCGCTACATGGACGCCGTGGGCGAGAATCCCCGCGGCTTGCATGCCACGCGCGTTCTGACCGGCCGGCGCGACTTCACCCTGGCCTCGCTGATCGATGCGGCCTTCGATCCGTATTTGCCGGCGTTCGCGCGCCAGTTGCCGATCCTGATCGCCGATTACGATGCGCTGCCTGCCAGCGATCCGTTGAAGCGCCAGCTGGCGGGGCCGGTGTCACTTCTGCGCACGTGGGATTACCGCTGGGGTATCACCTCCATGCCGACCTCGCTCGCCGTGTTCTGGGGCGACATCCTCTGGGACAAGGCCAGCAAGCTGGACACGGCCGAAGGCTTGTCCGTCTACGACGTGATGGCCGAGAAAGCCGGCTCGCAAGCGCGCCTGAACGCCCTGGCCGAAGCGGCGGACCGGCTGGAGAAGGACTTCGGCAGCTGGGGCGTTCCCTGGGGCGAGATCAATCGCTTCCAGCGTGTCGATGGCGCGATCAAGCAGCGCTTCGACGATACGAAGGCGAGCATTCCGGTGCCTTTTACTTCGTCACGCTGGGGCTCGCTGGCGTCGTTCGGCGCGCATCGCTGGCCGGGCACGAAGCGCTACTACGGCACCAGCGGCAACAGCTTCGTCGCCGTGGTGGAGTTCGGCGACAAGGTGCGCGCACGGGCGATCACTGCCGGTGGCGAAGGCGGCGATCCTGCTTCGAAGCATTTCAACGAC